>JBAXBD010000499.1:0-4997 GCA_037142165.1 Schlesneria sp.
GCCGACACCCGCACGATCCAGAACCATCTCGACCAGGGCTTTGCTGGCGACGGTTTCGATCACCCCTTGGATGTCGTACTTGCTTGAGGCCAGGTCA
Organism: Schlesneria sp.; assembly: GCA_037142165.1. Classification (GTDB taxonomy): domain Bacteria; phylum Planctomycetota; class Planctomycetia; order Planctomycetales; family Planctomycetaceae; genus Schlesneria. The sequence continues at coordinate 98 of JBAXBD010000499.1, forward strand.
AGTTTCACCGGTTGCTTGAAGTACCGGAAAGCAACGAATCCATCCTGTGCGACGTTCTGTAATTCCCGAACGTCAATCGGTTCGACATCGCCACCACTCGCCGTCGCCGAAACAGACAATGCCCGATCCTTCAACACAGTCATTTCGCCAATTGTCCGCGATAACCTGATGTCCCGTTTTCCCTGAGGACCATCGGTCTTATCGTACGGATCGATGGCCTGGATTGCTTCAACTGTTGCGGACTCTTTATTGGCCCCCTCGCCCGCGTTCGGCACAAGGTCATATTTGATTTCAAATGGCTGTGTTCCAAGGACATCGCGGGGCATCACAACTGTGCATGTGACCCAGCCATCAACGGCCGGACTCTTTTTGATGGGAGGCGACGATCCGTCAGTGGTAGATGTGATTTGCAGTCGATCAGCAACCGCTTCGGGTGCGAAAAATCGAAAGGTGTCGATCCCCGCGTATTCAATGATGTACGTCAGATGAGTTGTGACCTGGACTTGTCCTTGTTTGACGTTGGCTCGGGTTCCCACCACGGCGGTCAGTCGAGTCGATTTGCGAACCGTTCGAACGGGGATTTCAATCGGTCGACGATTAAATAACCATGATGAAACCAAGCGGGCATTTGGGACCACTTCGGGTTGAGGTGCAGGATCACGCTGAACAGCGACAAGTTTTTCGTCATCGGTGTTTACCTCAATTGCTTCTGGGGCGAAGATCTGAACTTTGCCATTTTCAAGCTCGGTCCCCTGTGGTTCCAGTAGCGGCAGAACCTGGTCTGTCCTTTCGGCGGTTGGGTCCAGCGTGCGAATCGACGTGACCGTCAATGCCAGCGTTCCTAACGTCTTTTCCCTCAAGCTGACTGTCAACAACGCTTTGTCAGGCGAGACATAGAATTGCTTCATCTTGTCGCAAATAACGTTTTCGATCGTCAGGTCGTCCGGCAGTTTGAACTTCAGTTCGAACACGCCAGCCCGATCGATCGTGTAATTCAACACGGATCTGAGTCGAAGCTGGTCATCTCGAAAGACGAGTTGCGAAGCATGGTCAACGATCAACCTTGGCTCGACTGGCTTTGATAGCAGTTTTAAGCGAAGCGAGGGACTGTAATAGTTGTAATACAAAGCTCCCGGACGTCTGATTTTTGGATCGACATCACCTTCTGCTACGCGGAGAAGCCCACGTTGTTCTTCAACGGTTAATGTCAGCTCACTTCCCGACTTCACCGCGATTTGGCCGCTTTCGCGGATAACATCCATGGTGTGAATGCCAAACGCAGTCGTCCCGTCCTGACCGGCAACATCAAACGCTTCATCCGGTGCTGCTCGTTCTGTATGAACTCCCAGTTGAACTTTGCCGTCGGCACGACTGAGTAACTCGACTGTGACAACTTGCCGATTCTCTTCATCAACCGCCTTCCATTCTTTGACTTTCGCATCTGAGGTGATGTCCAGGATGCGATGCCCTTTCGGCACGGCAAGTTTGAATTTTTCTAACTGACCCCGAAGGATTTCGTATGTCAACCAGGCATCTGTATGGATCAGTCCATCTTCCACGGTCACCAGAGCGTGATTTGTGACGCTGGCGAGCAGTTCCATATCGGGCTTGGTTCCGACCCGAGGATGCCAGCGAACCGAGATTTTTTCTGTCGAACCGATGTTTGCTTTGATCTTTGATTCTTTCGCCGTAACGTCCACAGGCTGAGTCGCCAGTTTTGGTTTCAATTCCATCGTCTGGTCCGCTTCGGGGACCAGCAACTCGAAGTCGGTGATTCCGACTGCGGGGACATCCAGTTCAAGACTTTTCCCCTCAGGAGCTGTTCGGACGCGCGCAGTCAGTTCGAGCGAAATCTTGTGTTCGCCCGCCGTTGGTAGCAGTAAGGAATAAGTTCCGTTTCCCGTACCCCGAAGCAAGACTTTTCCCGTATCGGAAGTCACCTTGCCGATTGCCGCCTCGCCAAACTTGAGTGGAATCTCGGCCCACCCCTTTTCCAGAACCTGAACGACAAGCGTCGCCGTGATCTGAGCGACGTCTTTTTCAACTTTCGCAGAATAACTGGCCGAAGAAATCACACCCGAAACGGGTGGGTGATCTGGTTTGCGCATTCCGTCCCCGAACGCTTTTTCCCAAAGCTTGATGTAATCAGCATAGGGGACAAGAACGGAACCATCCGGTTTCTCGAAAACAGCCTTTAAGTTCTTAAATGGCATATAGATCAACCGCTCAGGCGGCTTTTCTTTTTCTGCGTTCCCCCCGTTCTGAGACCACGCGGGACTGATCAGAAGACAGAATGTGATACACAGATTTGTCGCAAGTCTAAAACAGCGTGTTGTTTGCATAGGCCAGTCCTACTTTTCCCGGTGCTGCGAGTCGCAATGCAGCGCCATAATTCGGGGGGTTCCCGTTTAATAGGGTAACTTCAGCAGATAGGGAAGTTGGTGTCGAGTCTGACGATTCGGAAAACCGGTCAAAATCGGTGAGAGAACGAGATCGTACGCATCAGCTAAACTGAGTATACGATTCGACGCACGAAGTATCGGGAAAACTCCCGATTTTGTCTGAATCATCTGAAAATCTGAGATCAAGGTTCAAGTAACAATATTAAGGCGCTAGCGCATTCGGTGTTCAGGCAGTACCACAGGCGTTCGCACACTTGGGTATTGCATCGATACGCCACTGTGAGTTCGTTTTTAGGAAGTGCCTTTCTCTTTGCACGACGGTCGTTGCGGAGCTACTGTTTCGCTGTCCACTTGAAAAACCGTGGTACGTAATTCTGGTGCCGTCAAAAAATCCTTCCGAGCGGCGTTTTATTTGTTGATCATCAGGTCAATGGTTTCATGAAGAAAGGCTGCTTGACCTACAATCGAAAGGCCCAATGGGGTGTGCATGGTCCTCTCTTCAAACGGTAAAGACGATCGGTCGGTCTGTCGGTGCATCCCCAGAACAACTCCAACAACGAGTAACTGATCGTTAACAACCATCGCAACAGGAGATCCACTGTCGCCACCAAATGCTCGATAGTCGATGAGCATTGTTTTCGTCGATTTGACCGGCGTTAACGGGTGCGAAGCAATCGATCCTTTCCTCAGGACTGGCCATCCAGCTTCGTTGGCTTCCAGTTTGGCTGGGTAGCACGGGATCCAGGTCTCCCGTCCCACTCGAACCGTTTTGTCTACCACTTGGGCTTCATTCGCGAGTTGTTCAATGGGAATGGGTTTTGCCGCAACGTTTTCAGGTAAATCGATAAAAATTGTCGCAATATCGATATCAGGATGACGGGTCCACAGCGGTTTCCCGTCATTTCGAACGGTAATTGTCATCGGCCTGCGTAAGTAGAGGTGATCTTCGGTTTCTTCCCGCAGAATCAATTCACAGACATTTCCAGCCATCTGTTCCATAACGTGCGCGGCCGTCGCAAGGATCAATCGGCGAGGGTTTGCAGCATCGACATCTTTGGGCGAGATCAAAAAACAGGTCCCCGAATGCTCTCGATCAGCGATGCGAAAAGTCGCCTGAAGCAATTCTTCGACAGGGTCGTCCGCAAGGGTTTCCCGAGTGACGAGAATCAAAAAGATTAGAATCAGCATCTGAGTGATTCGTACAGTCATCAGACGAGCCTTTGTGCAATGAATGAGTAATTGCGAATGCTGCTGAACATTACGCTCTTGTTCCAGAAACAGACAAGAGAGATTTCGTTCTTGAGTGGCTTCCTTTCGTCGGTCGTTTCGATGTTTTGACGGTCGACGTATTCAAACTCTGTCGACTCGACTGCTGCGCCTATATGAAATGTCAGAATTGGGTCAGACGGTATCCCTTGCAACGTTGCAGCGGGTTGTGTTAGGGTCGAAGATAATGCAGCGTGTGCCAATCCTGATGCAGTCGAGACGGTCGGCGTCAGCCCCTCGATTCTTCTTCCATTTTCAGAGTGATTCTGGCAACTGGACGTAAAAGAATCCCAGGGCTAACGCCGCAGGTCTCGCGTGTTTCGGTACGTTTGTCCTTCTGATGAAAGAGTCACCAGTCAATATGCATAATGTTACTCTTATTCCAGGCGATGGTGTCGGTCCTGAGATTGCCGAAGCAACCCGACGATGCGTGGAAGCTACCGGCGTTAAAATCAGCTGGGACGTGCAGGAATGTGGTATCGAAGTGATCGAGAAAGTCGGCAAAGTACCTGATTCCGTTCTCGCTTCGATTCGTAAAAATAAGGTCGCTCTCAAGGCCCCGATTACCACCCCGATCGGGAAAGGATTTCGTTCGGTCAACGTCTTCCTTCGTCAAGAACTCGGTTTGTACGCCTGCCTTCGTCCGTGCAAAAGTTTCCCCGGGGTCCGCACCTATTTCAGCGAATCTAACGTCAACCTTGTGGTCGTTCGCGAAAATACCGAAGACCTGTACGCAGGGGTCGAATTCCAGGCCGGACTCCCCGCAACCGCAGAATTGATCCAGGCGATCAACAAGGCTGCGACGGGTAAGAAAATCACCACGGGTCTGGATACCACCGGGATCAGTATCAAGCCAATTTCCACGGAAGGGACTCGAAATATTGCAAATTTCGCGTTTGATTACGCGGTGAAACATGGTCGAAAGTCGGTGACCTCCGTCTGTAAGGCGAACATCATGAAGTTCACGGACGGCCTGTGGTACGACGAATCCCGTGCCGTGGCCGCGTCGTATAAAGCAAAATTCGAACAGCCAGAATTGAAAACGAAATCGGATCCGACACTCGATGGCAAAGTGCCGGATGGTAGCAATGTCGCGTACATGGAACGTCTGATCGACAACATGTGCATGCAACTCGTCCAGAAGCCCGAATTGTATGACGTGATCCTGCTTCCGAACCTCTACGGTGACATTCTCAGTGACCTGTGTGCCGGCCTGGTCGGTGGGCTTGGAG
>JBAXBD010000500.1:0-4991 GCA_037142165.1 Schlesneria sp.
GCGTATCGCGAGTGGGATTATTGGGGGTTGCCTGTCCCTAACTTTGGTGATCCTGCGGCACGCGTACTCATCGTTGGCCTGGCACCTGCTGCTCATGGCGGGAACCGAACAGGACGCGTTTTTACGGGCGACCGAAGCGGCGACTGGCTCTATCGAGCATTACACAAAGTTGGTTTCGCCAATCAATCGACTTCGATGTCTGCCGACGATGGCTTGCAGCTGCACGACTGTGCCATCACCAATCCGTGTCATTGCGCCCCGCCAGCCAATAAGCCGACTCAAGAGGAAATCGCGAATTGCTCCGAATGGTTCGAACAAACCTTTCAGTTGCTTCCTGTGCAAGTCATTGTCGCGCTGGGGCAGACGGCGTGGCAGGCTGTCGTAAATCGCAAAGTGACGAAAGTCTGGCTGAAACAGAATGGGCTGCGACCGAAATTTGGGCACGGAGTCGAAGTTCCTCTCGATGATCACGGCCGTTGTCTGATCGGCTGCTTTCATCCCAGCCCACGGAACACGTTTACGGGACGACTGACCGAATCAATGTTTGACGCCGTATTCGCTGCCGCAAAGGCGAAACTGCGATCCGACATTAAGTGAGCCGCATTGGGACGCGAGTTTTCCACACGGGTTCGTTCGGATTCATCCACAGTCTCGGAAGGCGTGCGTACAGCCGAAAATCACTCCACAACATCCACGGCACGGACGCGGCGGACGAGTGCGATAAATGCGACAATTGTGATGGCCGCGATTAACGTGAGTGCCCACCAGGCGAGACCCCGGTCAAAATCTTTGCGGAACTTTCCGAAAAACAATTGACCGATTAATCGCATATCACGCCAGGGATCAAGCAGCCGCCAGTACTCGTTGTCGCTTGCTTTCCAGAGGTATTCGCCCAGACGGCCCGGCATGATTAACAGGCTTGACCACGTAATAGCAATCGGGGCAGCGCGCTGAAGATAGGCTGACAAGCTCACCAGCCAGACACTGTTCACAAGACACAATACGCCACCATAAGCCAACACTGCCACTGGTATACGCCAGTTTTCTTTCCAATAGGACCAGCCGGATGTGAACGCGCCGTACTCAACAAAAAGTGACAGAGCGGGGAGTACGGTCAGGAACAGGATCAGACTGCTGACTGCCAGTAGCTTTCCGGCGATGTAGTGCCGCTTGCCGATTCGTCGGGACAAATAAAATGGCAATGTCCGCTGACGGAAATCAGAACCGACCAGCAGGCTTCCTGAAAATGCCAACAGGATCATCACGACGACACTCTGACGTTCCATGAAAACCATGTAGCCGTTGTCGCGCTGCTCGTCCATTTGTGCGCTGAAACCAAACTCACGCAGAATGTTTTGTTGTACTGGGGCCGGTAATTGCAACTGAGTCACCGCGTAGATCACCGACCAGAACATGATGAATTGCGCCAGCCCCATTCCCAGCAGCACCCAGTAGGTTTTGCGCCGCAGGACCTGGATCAAAGCCACGCGAGCAATGGAAATAACGCCGCGTAAAGGCGCTCGCAATTTTCCCTGCCAGCCGTGGTAATTCGCAATGTCGATCCCTACGCCGTCAATTCTTGTGTCCCCTTTGTTACTTTCGATGTGAGTCGCATGAATAGCCGTTCCAGATCATCGTCATCTTCGCGCAGCCGTGTGATCACGGTGCCGCATTGTGCTGCCAACTCGAACAATTGCTTTGCCTGCCATGTTTCCGGCAATGCGACCAGTGCGGTCGCCTCCGACTGTTCTCCTTGATGCAAAACCGTTCCACCGGAAGTGAGAAACCTGGAAAGAAAATCTGAACTCGCGTCGCGCCAGTGAACCTCGTATCGGTTCTCGGCCGCACGCGTCATTTCTTCAATCGGTCCCGATTTGGCGATCGTCCCCTGGTGAAGCACCACCACTTGCTTGCACAATCGTTCAACGTCTTTCAGGAGATGAGTGCACAAGATCAGGCTTTTACCCGTTTCCGCGATCAAATCTTCCAGCAGACGCAGCATCGACATTCGACCGGCGGGATCGAGTCCATTTGTTGGTTCGTCAAGCAATAAAAGTTCCGGGTCATGAACCAGTGCCGCAGCCAGTTTCAGCCGTTGGAGGTTACCTGCAGAATACTCATCCAAACGCCGATACCGCAATTCGCCCAGGCCGACATAGTTCAAGACTTCGTGAGCTCGACGCCGAGCGTCACGGAACGGCATTCCGTACAAATCGCCTGAAAGAGCAACGTATTCGACCCCTTTCAGCAAGGGGACCGTCGCTGCGGCCTCGGGCATATATCCAATTCGCCCGCGCAATTGCAGGCCGGTTTGTCGGATGTCACATCCGAGAATTGTGCCAGTTCCTGATGACGGGGGTAAAAGTCCCAGCAGGATTTTCAGTAGCGTGGATTTTCCGGCTCCGTTATTTCCCACCAGCCCGATCGTCCCCGTTCCGAGCTGTAACGTGACCTCGCGGAGCGCCTGCACCGAGCCGAACTGCCGCGATAGTTTTTGAAGATCTAACAGCACGGCCGACAACTCTTTCCGCAACGTTTGGTTCAAGTCAGAGAGCATATGGTAATTGGCACGGTCCTTAGTTGCTACGACTCGTCATAGTAAGACCGAGGCGAATCTCAAACTTTGCCAACGACAATTCCTGTTCGGAAGGGAACTCTTTCAGTCGGCTTCGGTGGAAACTCGCAAGCGGTCGCTGTTACGATCCTATGACTCGCTGTTACCATCCTGCGACACAGACGTTCTTCCTGCCCAACCCTTGAATTGACGAAGTGATTGACTTGGCACCCTCGTCGAATACCGAATTTGAGTTGACCTTTTCACGGGTCACGAAATTCTATGGAGCAGTCATCGGGTTGAACGATCTTACGTGTCGGATCGGACCAGGGATTACTGGACTGCTCGGCTCCAACGGCGCTGGCAAATCAACATTATTGAAACTTGCCAGTGGTCAATTACGTCCGACACAGGGAGAGGTTCGGATTGGTGATCTGAAAACGACGTCAACGTCGGCCAAACGCCTGTTCGGCTACTGTCCCGATGTTCCCAATCTTTATGAGGAAATGACTGGTGAAGAATTTGTTCGGACGATGTGTGCCCTGCATGGCTTTCCATACGACGAAGTCTGCGACCGGACCCAGGCGGCTCTCAAAGAAGTCGGAATGACCGACCGTGCACAAAGAAAGATTGCAGGTTGCAGTCACGGCATGCGGCAACGTTTCAAGCTAGCTCAGGCGCTCGTTCACGACCCGCAGGTCTTGTTACTGGACGAACCTCTAACAGGCATCGATCCCGGTGGCCGCCAGGAAATCAACGAACTTCTGTTTCGTCTTGCAGAGAAAGGGAAGAGTATTCTCGTTTCCAGCCACATCTTGCACGACATTGAAACGCTTGCTGACCAGATTCTTGTGCTTGGGCGTTCCCGGTTGATCGCGTCTGGCAGTCTCGCGGAAATTCGCCGACTGCTCGACGATCGTCCGCTTGTCATTGAAATTATCGCCGATGATCCTCGTTCCCTCGCCGCGGAACTGATGACATTCGGCCAGGTTCTTGGCTGTGATATCGAGGAAAGCCGCCTGCGAGTCCGCACAAAAAACGCCGCCGATTTTTACGCTCGCATTCAGGAACTTGTTGTGAATGGTAGCCAGACAATCCGACAGATGCAGAGTCTGGACGAAGGGGCTGAGGCGGTCTTTGAATATCTTCAGCAGGGGAAGCATTCGTCGTGAACTCACTGCGTGCATTCAAAACCCTGCTGCGGTTCTCTTTTTTACGGCTGTTCTGGTCCGTCAATACATTGATGGTGCTACTACCGGTCGTGGGATGCTTCCTTTTCATACTGCGGCGTGGTTTTGGAAAGATGACACCTCCTGAAAAAGCGTTCGACGCATTTGGCACGTTCCTCATATTTGTCTTTTCATCGTTTCTGATACCGATCTGCTCACTCGGGTTTGGGACGACGGCACTCGGGGCGGAGCGTGAAGATCAGACTCTGGTCTTTCTCCTCACACGTCCAATTCCCCGCTGGCAGATACTTCTCGCCAAAATTATTGCATCGCTTCCGCTAAGTTGTGGAATCGTACTGACAAGTTTCGCGGTTTACTGTCTGCTCGTCGGATCGGTCGGCTTAAAAGCATTTTTGATTTACTGGCCAGCCATGCTGGGTATGGCAGTCGCCTATGTGTCACTGTTTCATCTGTTCGCAGTGATCTTTCGGCATCCAACGATGCTGGCGCTGGTCTACGCATTGTTTATCGAACTTTTCGTCGGCAATCTGCCAGGCAGCATCAAACGGCTCGCAATCAACTATTACGGGCGATCGTTGATCTACGGACTCGGAGCCGCTGAAGGCTTGAAGACTCCACGCGGCTTTGAAGGCATCCCGGCGGCGCAAGCGTATTGGACGCTGGCAGGGATAACAGGCGGCTGTCTGCTTACGGCGTTTTTGCTTTTCCAATGGAAGGAATACCGGGAGACGCCCTGAGTTTATGGTTCATGACGGTGCTTACGATTCTCATTGAATTCAAGTAAAACGCGTTAATTTGCTAAGATTTGATGAATGTTCCAAATCAAGGATCTCCACTCAGTCGGTTGGTCTTTGAAAGATTTGCTTCTACAATCCATTGCTGTCGAAGCGTCGGTCCGCTGGTGTGGTGTTGCCCTAAAAAAAGAGGACCTGATGTCCGCCCGACAGCATACAGTGAAATCGTGATTGATTTTTTGAAAATTGACATTCTGGGAAAACGAGGAATTTCAGAGATGAAATACGTAACGTGGTTAATGGTTGTGTTCGCCTCGATCGAGGCATTGAACGCTCAGCCAGGGGGACGCCCCAGTGTCGTGTTGGGAACACCCAATCTGACAAATGGCATACCTGGCAAAGGTGATCTGACAATTGAAGAGATCAAGACCTGGCTGGACAAAAAAGCAAACAATAGACCACTCGAGGTTGTGCTTCCCGTTGGCCTGGCTTTGGGCGCAAACAATATTTCGA
>JBAXBD010000501.1:0-4991 GCA_037142165.1 Schlesneria sp.
GGGATACTCTTCGTTTAAGGGAACTGCAATAACTCGACGCTCTGTGGAGCTTTGATTGAAGCGGTCGGGCGAGTTTTTGCTAGGGGCGAATCGACCGAGAGGCCGTCCGGTAACTCCGCCTGCCAGACTCTTCGCCGCCCGTCGATGTGCATCACGATTTCAGCCTCGCAGAGTGGAATTGAGACTGGTTTTCGGAGAAAAACCGTCTCAGGACCGATTTCGGCTAATTCGAATGTCTGATCGCCGACAATCCGTTCCAGACGAACCGTGGAAGAATAGCTGGTTCCGACCGTGGAATGATTCATGGAAAATTCTCCGAACGAGATCCATACTCGTGCCCATAAATACGCCATCACTCGTGGTCTACTGCTAGAAGACAGCCTTGGCTTCGGATTTGATGGTATCGTCTATTCAACGAAACGCCAATCCGCAGTCAAGGTCTTTCGGCACGAACGACTCAACGCTTAATGAACTCGTGCTATTCGCCCAGGATTTCTCTGGCGATTCGCTTCAAGGCGTCGCTCTCGATCTGTCTTACGCGTTCTCGGGTCAGCCCAAGCAGTTCACCGATTTCTTTCAGCGTCTTCGGTTCTGCGTCATCCAGGCCGAATCGCATTCGCAGAATTGATGCCTCGCGTGGGTCCATCGTTTCGAGAATTCGGTAGACGTGCTTCAAATTGTCTGCGTCAAGCAAATCGTCTTCAGGCCCCTTCGTCCGCTGATCGGCGACCATTTCACTCATCTGCCAGCCACCGTCATCGTCATCTGTCTGGGGCGTCGACATATAGAGATCGATCGCCGTCTTGACGATACTCAACTTCTTTTTAGGAAGTCCCAGTTCCTTGGCGACCTCTTCCTGAGTCGGTGCACGGCCCAGTTCATTGTCCAGCTTGGCGGCGGCTCGTCGCCATTTGGTCAGCAATTCCACCATATAGGCGGGAATACGAATCGTCTTCCCCGTGTTGATCAATGCCCGCTTGATTGACTGCTTGATCCAGTAGCTGGCATACGTACTGAAGCGGGTGTTCATGTCAGGGTCGAACCCCTCAACCGCTCGCAGCAACCCAAGGTTCCCTTCTTCGATCAGGTCCTGTAGCGGCAATCCCCGATTGGCGTAAGCCCGGGCGATATTGACGACAAGCCGCAAGTTTGCGCGGACCATGCGATCGCGAGCGCCTAAATCTCCCACTTCAATCCGTCGTGCGAGCTCTTTCTCTTCGTTCGCCGTTAACAACGATGTTTCGTTGATTTCACGAAGATAAGTCTCGAGCGGAGTTTGGGATACGGATGAGGACTCGCGAAATCTGGTGGTCGTTTTAGACATCTGAGGTTTCTGCCGTTGAGGAGTGTCATTAGGTTCAAGACGCCACCTCCTGTGGCAAAAAAAAGTGGGGATGCAAACCAACCCACACTTCTGTTATCGGTAATGACCAGCGGAAAACTCGACGTAAGGCAACTTGAACGATCGTTTCGGTCAGATAAACCTGGCAAAATGCGCAAAAAAACGGCCCTTCGGATGGTACCGAAGAGCCGTCGTTTTTTTTGAACAAATTTCGTTCAAAGGGCTTGACATTGGAAAAATGCAGCCCCGTAGCTGCGGCTTCCAGCCGCAGCACCAGAATCTGCGTGGAGGCTAGAAGCCTCCACTACAAAAACCGGCATTATTTCCAGCTTCTTGAATAATCAAGTCGCTTCCTCTTCTGTCTCCGTCTTTTCTTTTTCGGTTCCCGATCCGAGTGTAAACAGCGGACCTGCAGAACCTTCCATACCACCCTTGAGCTCGGCCTTTGGCTTTGGAGCGGCTGCGGCATCGCCAGTCTTGGCTTCTTCGTTCGCACCGCTCAGGTCGAGATTCGACTTGCGGCTGAGTCCGATTTTTCGATCCGTCGAATCGATTCTCAGGATCCGAACGTCAAGCTCTTGTCCGACTTTGACGAATGTCTCGGGGTTTTCGACTTTCTGGTCCGAAAGTTCCGAAACGTGCAGCAAGCCTTCGAGTTCTGGCTCCAGTTCTACGAAGACACCGAAATTCGTGATCTTCGTGACTTTGCCGATGACCTGGGCACCAGGTTGGTACTTTTCGGGAATCGTTGTTTCCCATGGGTCCCCAGCCAGTTGCTTCAGTCCGAGGGCAATTCGCTTGCGTTCCTGATCGACCGAGATCACCTGGCAGGTAATCGGATCACCCTTCTTCAACATCTCGTTCGCATGCGAGATCTTACGGGTCCAGGACATATCGCTGACGTGCAGCAATCCGTCCACACCCTCTTCCAATTCGATGAAGGCACCGTAATTGGTCAGGTTGCGAACCGTACCACTGACAGAAGCACCCGGTGGGTACTTGGCAGCAACTTCGTCCCAAGGATTCGGCTGAGCTTGCTTCATGCCCAGCGAAATCTCTTGTTTGTCCTTGTTGATTCCGAGGACAACGACGTCCACTTCATCGCCAGGATTAACGAGTTCGGTCGGATGATTAACTCGCTTGGTCCAGGACATTTCGCTGATGTGAACCAGGCCTTCGATTCCGTCTTCCAGCTTGACGAACGCACCGTAAGACATGACGTTGACCACTTCGCCACGAATCTTCGTGCCGACGGGGTATTTCCCTTCGACATTGTCCCAGGGGCTCTTTTCCTTCTGCTTCAGGCCCAGAGCGATCTTTTCCTTGTCGCGATCGACGTGAAGGATCATCACTTCGACTTCCTGGTCGATCTTGACCATTTCGGAAGGGTGACCAATGCGGCCCCAGCTCATGTCGGTGATGTGCAGCAGACCGTCGATACCACCCAGGTCAACGAACGCACCGAAATCGGCGATGTTCTTGACCGTTCCCTTACGCAATTGACCTTCGGTGATGTCGGACAGCAAGTCCTTCTTCATCTTTTCGCGTTGCAGTTCGATCAGCCGTCGTCGTGAGACAACGATGTTTCGGCGAGATTCATCAATCTTCAGAATCAGGCATTCGATCGTCTTGTCGCGATAGAATTCGATGTCCTGTGGGCGGCGGATATCAACCTGACTGGCAGGCAGGAAGACATTGACGCCGATATCGACGAGCAATCCCCCCTTGATCTTTCGCAGGACCTTTCCTTCGACAACATCCCCTTCTTTGTGGGTGCTGATGACCTTTTCCCACTCGCGGATCCGGTCGGCCTTCTTTTTGGACAGCAGGATCAGGCCGAATTCGTCTTCGATTTCTTCCAGCAGGACCGAGACTTTATCGCCCGCGACAGGGGGAACTTCCCACTCGTCGATCGGCACGATACCTTCGCTCTTATAGCCAATGTCGATCAGAACTTCTTCGCCTTCAACGCGAACGACGGTTCCTTCCAGAACTGCGTTAACGTCATAACCTTCATCGCGACGGTTATAGAGATGGTCCAGGCTCCCTTCTTCGAGGTGCTCGGCCTCGGCCAGAGAGATGTCAGCGGCCAGCTCGAGTTCTTCGTCGCTGATGTCAAATTCACGTAATAGATACCGATCAACCATACTATTCCTGCTGTACTGTTGCGGCGATGGTCGAGGACGCCTCGAACACCACCGTGGAACTCAGATGCGAAGAGTCGCGACCATCGTTCCAGGAAAAAAAGACAACTCAACACTGCCGACGAGGAACATCCGCGCCATCCCACAGAGTCGAAGGGGGCGGATTCTAGCAGAGAAACAGGGTTTCAGGCTAGTGGAAAGGGGGCGAAACGACATAGAAAAATGGGGTATGGAACTTCAAATTTCAAAATTTCAAAATTGGACCTCGGCACGGCGTGCAATCACCTTCAAAACAACGATATTGAGTTGCCTGCATGAGAAATATGATTATCAGAACGGGACAGAAAAACGGAAATCCACTCCGGCTGTTCTTCCACAGGTCAAAAGTAGCCTTCTCGCTCCGCTGAGAAGATCGCCGAATTGCAAGCAGAATTTGGTTGGCGCTTGATAGCGCCGATGGATTTGCGGCGATTGGCAATTCGGCTGCCTTCTCGGCGGAGCGAGAAGGCGAGGGCTTATTTCGAATCAATACTTTAATCGCTTCGGCTCCGTGGCTCGCCTGGTGTCACGACATCAACAGTCGCGACGTGCTCGCTTGCATGTGGATACCTTCTTACCGACAATCTGATCGCGCCCGCGAACTTGCCTGAATGTGGGCAGATTTCCTATCGGGAACAACCGTTTTTGAAGGTGACTTTTTTCTCATGACTGATCCACACGATTTCACGCGTAAATTGCAAAAAGATAATGGTTCGAAAATTGTCCTTGTCGTGGGGGACGGACTGGGTGGTTTGCCACTCGAACCGGGTGGCAAGACGGAACTCGAAACGGCGAACACTCCGAACCTGGACGCGCTGGCTCGTCGTGGAACACTCGGGCTGAGTACCCCTGTCCTGCCAGGAATTGCTCCCGGAAGCGGACCTGGACACCTTGGCCTGTTCGGTTACGATCCGGTCAAATATCAAATTGGACGGGGAGTTCTTGAAGCGCTCGGCATTGACTTTGAGCTTGGGCCTAACGACGTCGCCATTCGAGGCAATTTCTGTACGATCGATGCCGCCGGCAACATCACCGATCGGCGTGCAGGACGTATTCCGACGGAGGTTGGCACGAAGCTCAGCGAAAAGCTGAATCAGATCAAGGTCCCTGGCGTCGAAGTGTTTGTTCGCGCGGGTGAAGGTTATCGAACCGTCCTGATCTTCCGAGGCGCAGGTCTTGGTGGTGATGTGGCGGATACCGATCCACAAAAGACGGGTGTCCCTGCCTTGGAACCCGTTGCCCGCTCGGCCGGCAGTGCCAAGACGGCGCAGGTTGCCGCCGAGTTCTTGCGACAAGCCAAGATCGTGCTGAAAGACGATGCCCCGGCGAATTTCCTGACGCTTCGTGGCATCGATACCATGCCAGCCATTCCCCCTTTCCGGGATGTCTATGGGATGAAGGCGGGGGCGATCGCTGTTTATCCGATGTATCGTGGACTCGCTCGACTTGTCGGTATGGACATTCTC
>JBAXBD010000502.1:0-4987 GCA_037142165.1 Schlesneria sp.
GCATACGTCATATCGGGGGCTTTCTGGTTTTGATCGAAGTAATCGTCTGGATTCCAGTGCGAAGCCGGAACTTCCGTAATGGCGTCGACACCGCGTCGAATGTTTGACCAGAAGTCTTCGGTGTTTGCGGCCTTTGGGAACAGGGCGCTAATCCCGACCACAGCCAACGGTGGCTGAGTAGCTGTCTTATCAGAGGAATGTTGTTGTGCGTTCATGCGATTTTATATGACTTATTGGACTTATGTGACTTATTGAACCTGTCTGACTTCAAAAATGTCCACTGAAAAACGAAGGTCTTGGAAATCACCTTTCGAACATGGAATGCATTGCCGCCGGTTCCAACGGGACGATCCGTCCCACTTCCACGGGAATCGGAAAACCCTGGCTGCGCAAAACGTTTAGACGCTGCATGACCGCCGCCCCGTAAAGTAAGTTCTGAGCCACCGTGGCGACCCGTCGATTTTGAGGTTGCGCCAGAAAGGTGCCTCGAGTCCATTCGTTGAAGGCTCCAATCGCTGGCCCACACCAGATTTGATAGTCCAGTCTTCGCGACGGCTCACCGGAATTGGCCCATCGCGACGATTGACCAAGATACCAGCGAAAGACGAGCGCCATCTGATGCTTCGGGTCTTTTTCACCCTTTTCAATCTGAGCAGGATCGCGTGTCGAGAAATAATCGACGGTCTGTCGCCACACCTCGTACAGTGACGTCCGAAACAGATTCTTTTCCAGCCACTCTCGTTCTGCTGACGGAATATTCTCGATTCCCTGATAATTTCTGTACGTCTCATACAGCTTGGCAGCACGCATGGGAAACATCGTCCCACGTTTCAGGACCTGAACTTTGACACCCATTTCGAACATGTCCGCACACGGACACATCGTGACGTCAGCCTGTTCCGCCTCTGCCAGCATTTGCCTGACCGCGTCACAAGTCCCGGATTCAAGACACGCTTGCTGAACCGAGCCAACCAGGATGTATGCGGCCCCCATGGCGAAAGCTGCCGCAGCAGATTCCGGTGTGGCAATCCCTCCTGCGGCGCCAACTCGTAACGGTTGAGCGAATCGATATTGTGCCACCGCGCGGTCGCGAAGAGCCATAATCGTCGGAAGCAGTGTCAGAGCAGGGCGGTTATCCGTGTGCCCGCCGGAATCCGCTTCTGCCGTAATGTCCTGCGCGACGGGAATTTCTTCGGCGAGTCTCGCCTGTTCAGCCGTGATTTCACCACGCTCAACCAGAGCGGAAAGAATCTTTGCAGGAGCGGGGGCAAAGAACTTCGATCCGACCTCAATTCGGGAAACCTTCGCAATAATTCGGTTCGGTGTCTGAATCGCCCCGTCTGCGCTACGATGAATACCGTGCAGGCGATAGCGGACAACATGCGGAGTCAAATCAAGAAACGCTGACGCCTCGATCAGCCGCACACCGCGTCGCAAATACAAATCGACCACAGATCGCTCAAGCAACTGATCATTCGGGCTGTGAATCAGATTGAATCCGTATGCTGGTGTCTTGCGATCATCGCCAGGCGAACCCGGCATCTGGTTAACACCCTGATCCAGTTTCTGAAGCCGATCGATGGCCGCTTCAACGCGAGCAAGACTCAACCCCGCCGCCCCAAAGATTCCCAGCATCCCCTGCTGAAACATCTCTTCGACGATTTGCTCAGAACCGATTCCTGCGGCCATTGAGCCAGAGACATAACTGAAACGAAGTCCATGATCCTGTCGAAACGACTGATCCCCTAGTTCGCTCAGGCGAACAGGCGGAACGACCCCCACGATTGGATAGGATTGAGAATCCTGGCCCGAGGCACCGAGCAATCCAGTGCCGCCACGCGCCAACCCCAATCCCTCAGAAGTGTTGACGATCATCAAGGGAGACGTGAGATCGCGCACCGCTTCGGCGATGGAAGTCGAATCGATCGACAGTGAACCGCCTGTCGCGGACCACCAACCGAGCAGCGTCTGGGTCGAAGAATTCATTGTGAAATCAAAAACCGTGAATGCGTTAACGTCTGAAATCGAAGATGCATAGTATAGAAGTCAACGTCAACGGTTGCACGCGGTGAACCATGAGAATCGATCAGAGAACACGCACGGTAGGCGGAGTTTGCGCCGGTAATGCCTTTGATGAGACTCAATTCGGCTGATTTACCGGGAAAATCACTCCTGCAACGCGCCAATTCTCCCGAAAAGTCTGCCCAATCCCTTTAATCGGAATTGTCGTCACTGAGCAATTGCCCACAGATGTTGGAACGATCGCAGGTAAATCACGCCGTTCGAGATCGCGGGAGACGCAGAAATATCTTCACCCAGTTCGTTTTCAGCAACGATTTCGACTTTTTCCGAAGCTTTGACGACGGTGACCTTGCCATCGCGTGCGGTCAGATAAATCCGACCGTCGGCATAAACCGGCGAAGCGCGGTGCCGTTGACGATGAGTTCGCTGATAATCGAGTTGTTCTCCGGTCTTGGCCCGCAGAATCGCCAGATCGCCGTTTTCCATGCACAGGTAAACCAGTTCGCCCAGAATTAATGGCGAAGGAACATCAGGCGTTTTGGGCGACGTCCACCAGTGAAGGTCTTTATTCTGAGTGATATCTCCACTTCCATTCGGCTTCAAAGCGATAATCGGACCCTTTTTGGCGCTCGGAACCACAATCAACCCTTTGGCCACCGCCGGTGAAGCGACGAATCGGAGCGTCGGGTCGTAGTTTGATTTCTTGTTCAGTTCGCCGCAACGCCAAAGTTCGTGACCGTCTTTCAAATCATGAGCGACGACAAAGTCAGCGCCGTGCGACAACAGGAATTTCCGCTCCCCATCGTTGTAGAGAACGGCGGATGCATAAGAGGACTCGTTTTCGGAATGAGCGTCACTCGGCCGGTCGACTTTCCAGATCTCGCGTCCGGTTTTCGCATCCAGCGCGATAACACAAGCCTCGCGCGTTTTCGCATCCCCATCGCCATGAATCAACTGTTGATACAGCACACCTTGATCGAGCACCGGTGATGCGGTCAGTCCGAAGGCAATCTCCAGCTTGCCGTAGCGGTCCTGGACATCGAATTTCCAGACTTCTTTTCCGTCGACGGTGTAACAGCCGATGATTCCATTGGCAAAAAAGACCCAGACGTGTTGACCGTCAGTGACGGGCGACGGCGAGGCCGAATTTCCTTCGTCGCCGCGCACATCTTTATTCCCCTGGGCGACGACTTGCCGCCAGACTTCTTTACCGTTCCGCCCCACTGCCATCAACAACAGTTGGCCTTGGGAATTGGTCGACGTGAGAAAAATATGATCGCCCCAGACAACTGGCGAGGCTCCGCCCGGACCGGGTAGTTCTAAACTCCACGCCACATTTTTGGTGCGACTCCATTCGACAGGCAGATTCTTTTCCTGGCTGATTCCGTCACCTGTTGGTCCACGCCATGTCGGCCACTGTTCGGCGCAGAGGAAGAGAGCGTGGCCCAGAACGCTCAGAGACAATGTTGAGACAAAAACCAACGAGCGAAACATTCCTCTACCCTCTACGTGATGATCGACCTCAGCGCGGAATTCGAAATTCGGTCGCAAGTGTGCCAACGCTGGGGGAAATCGTCAAACACTCGTCGGTAAAAAAGGGGGAAACGAATTCGGATTGATTGCCCGTCAAAATTGAATCATGGGGCCAGGTTCATTAGGATCTGAGTGATTGAGAAAATTTCCCAGGCACATTTTTAATGGAGTGAGTATGCGTCGTTTGTCTGTTCAACCGTTAGCCGCTTTGTTGGCGCTTCTGGCCTTTGCACCCATGCCGTCGTTTGCACAAGATGCCACGAAGACGGAAGAAAAACCGGCAGAAACCAAACCCGCTGAAACCAAACCCGCTGAAACAAAACCTGCCGAAACAAAACCTGCCGAAACAAAACCTGCCGAGCCAACCACCAAGGTGTTGATTATCCACCTTGATAACCCATCGGGTGTTACCGTTCACCCCACTACCGGGCACGTGTTCGTCTCGTCGCGCCAAGGGATTTTCCGCTGGGCACCAATGACACCGAACAAGGTCTATCTGGAAATCGAAGGCTTTCCGACCGACGTGTATGGCAAGGGACCAAAATACAACATCGGCCCCCTGGGGGTTTCCCTGTGGGGAACGGATCGACTGATCGTTCCGGACGGAAGTCAACCTGACGGTGAAGAGCTTGTTCGCATCTACAAGATTACCGATGACCTTCCTGCGAAACCTCGTAAAGCGACCGAAACGGAATTCGCACTGGGCCCGATCAAGGGAAATCCCGAAGCCAACTACAAGGGCGAAGGAAACTACTACGCGTCAGTTGTCTGGAATGACACGATCTACGTGACCGCAAACGGCGACGACACAAAGGGCTGGATCGTGGGGTCCAAGATCGCTGACGGAAAGCCGGGCGACCTGGCTGGTTTAATTGCGACAAAAGAAGCGACCCAGGTCGATGCCCCGGTCGCCATCACCGTCACGCCTGATGGTAGCAGCCTGGTGGTTGGCCAGATGGGAGAAGTCAACGTTCCCGGCGATTCACTGCTGACCTACTACGACAAAGAAGGAAAGCTGACGAAAAACCTGAAGACCGGCCTGAATGATATTACCGGTTTGGCCTACAGTCCTAAGACAGGAAAACTGTATGCGACTGACTTCGCATGGGCTGAAGAAATCAAAGCAAATGGGGGATTGTTTGAGATCGTCATCGAAGGTGACGAAGTCAAGCCAAAGAAAATTCTCAGCCTGGATCGTCCTACGGCGCTGGCCTTTGACAAAGAAGGGGCACTCTATCTGACCGTATTCGGTACAGGTAAGGACACCGGCGAAAAGCCAAGCGGTGGCTTAATTCGGCTTGAACCAGGCCTCTAATCGATTTGTTAATTAACAATCAAAGCCGCAACCCGGAAATTCCAGGTTGCGGCTTTTTTCGTTTTAAGTAGCGGAGGCTTCCAGCCGCCGCAAAAGGTTACAGGTAGCCCCATCGCC
>JBAXBD010000503.1:0-4976 GCA_037142165.1 Schlesneria sp.
TCGGCCTGCGATTCTGCAAGCTTCTGTTCAGCGTAGCTGCGGGCGTCGTGGATCGAGCGAGCCATATCTGCTCGAGCGTTTGAAACGTCGAGAAATTCTGCCTTTGCACGTGCTGGCGGTTCCGCCCGATCGACGGTCACCTGTTCAACGTCGCAACCGAGTCGCAATTCTGCCGCCTGCATTCGCACGTCTCGCAGTAGTCGGTTGTTAAGTTCGGCCAAACCCTGGGTATGAACGAAGTCGACTCCGCACCTCGACACAAGGTCCGTGGTTGTTGTCTCGACCAGTAACTGCAAACGCTGGATCGGTGAAATTGAACCAAACAACCAATCAACGACGTGTTCTTCGGAAACTCGATACTGCACGTTGATCTTGAGGAGCAGCAGGTTTTTGTCTCCTGTGAGAAACGTCGCGGGGCGAGCGGCGGTCGTGGGGATGAGAAAGTTCGGATCGGCTTCGATCTCACCCAGCGAAAGGGTGCGGACTTCGTTGAAATTCACTCGATCAATTCGAGCCAGTGGCCAGGGAAGGTCAAGATGCAATCCACTGGAACGTAGCGGTGTCATGACGCGACCAAATCGGCGAACAACTCCCTTTTCGTTCGCTGGGACAGTGTAGATGCCCGTCAGAAGATAAGATGCGAACACGATCCCGAGTAAGTATTTGAGCTTCACGGCAAAACTCCCGCAGAGCGATCTGTTTTTTCGGGCATATTTGCAGGATTTTCAGCGTCTGGGGGCATGGTTGTTGTTGGCGTTGGTTTCGTTGTCGCAGGGACACCGCGAATTAACAGATTCAGTAAACTGTTTGACCCGGACAAAATGAGAGTCGTCCGCTCATTAAGGATCTGTTTGTATGATTCGAGCGTTTGCAAAAGTGCTGCAAACTCCGGGTCTTTTGCGTGGGCTTCGTTCAAGATGTGAATTGCAGTGGCTTCACCTTCACCGCGAATCCGCTCGGCATCAGCGTTGGCTTTTGCCAAGAGTTCTCCCGATTGGCGGTCTGCACGACTGCGAATCATCCGATTTTCAGCAAGGCCAGCACTTCGGTATCGCTCGGCGATCTTCTGCCGCTCGCTTCGCATCCGTTCAAAGACCGCCTGCATATTTCCTGTGGGAAGATTGAGTCGTCGAATTCGAACATCAATAATTTCAACTCCCAATCGATTACTGAGCGACTGAGTTTCGTTAGGACGCTGCTCAAATTCTTTGCGGATTTCTGCAGAGACCTTCTCCAGCGAGCTTGGGCCGTCTGACGGACCCGCTTCCGAATGAGCGGCATTCAGCAATTCCGAGAGTTCGCTTCGACCGATCTGTTCCGTCAAAATCGACTGCAATCGACTCGCCAGTCGTGATTCAGCAACCTCAACGCTTCCCAGTCCCTGAAAGAACTTTACAACGGGGCGATCGAGAAATTCGGTCGATTGACCATCGGCGATTTTCCAGCAGAGATATGCCTCAACGGTGACATTCTTTCGGTCCCTTGTGAATGCCTCGCGTCCTGATGGTGACAAAAGCTGTAATCGACGGTCAAATCGGCGAACAGTTTCGAACGGCCAGGGGAGCTTAAAATGAAGGCCGCGCTGTGACGGCTGGTCATAGACAGCAGTGATCCGACCTAATCGCTCTACAACGGCAAATTCCGTTTCGTCGACGAAAACAAAAATCGTCGGAAGCAAAAGGAAAAAGAGAATTCCCGTCAGCCAGCGCCAAAACCAATAACGCTCGATCCCAATCGGGGACTTTTTACTCCGTGGTGATTCTAATTCCAATACCATGCCAGTTCCGAGAATCAACGTCGATCGCTCAAGTCCAAGCAACGGCCAATTAGGTGGCGAACGTTAACTTGGGTAAATCGCATTGATTCTATGGGTTGTCAAGAGGCACTCGCAATGAAGAAGTCTGACTTCCGTCGCTTAAGTGCTTTCCAATGCCGGAAAATTGAGTAGGGATAAGCACTTGCGAAATTGGATTGTCCCTCGGCTCTGAATTTCATTTTGAATCGAAAGGTCAATCTACGCCAAAACAAGCCGTTCGATGTTACAATTTAGGACGGTTTTTCGGTGATTTTCGACGAATCGCCATCCTCTACGAGTTTCAAATACAACGCTTCGACCTTCGACCGCGCCCAAGGGGTTTTACGCAGGAACGCCAAGCTTGATTTGATCGTCGGGTCAAAAAGAAAGCAGCGAACGGGGATCAATACCCCGAGTTCGTCCCAACCATAATGATCTGAAAGTCGCTCAATGATCATCGCGAGCGTGACACCGTGCAGAGGATCTTTCGAATTTTGCGTCGTCATATCTTCAGTCTGTTAGATGGTTTACCAATCCGCTCGTCCTCTAGCCGTTGGTTAATCGCATCGGCTTCGACCATGTGTGGATGAAGTTTTACGTCATCTGCTCGAAATCGTCGAATACGCAACTCCAGATTACGTACGGGTGACATCCGTGTCTACAAATCGAAGGAATCATACAAAACTTGTGGAATAACCCAAAAATGTCCGCTTTGACTCACGAAACCATGCCAGAAATGCTGACCAAAACGCCGATAAGAGTTGTAACGATTGCGTCTGAGTGCAATGGATTGTCCGTTTACGGAAAGCTGGATCATGGATCGCCGCTCATTTTGCCATCAATTGCTCGGGACAGGGTTAGTTGCTGGTTCGATGGTGAAACTGATTGACGCAGCCCAGTTGGCATCGGCGGCCACGGGGACGACCAAAGTCCAATGGCAAAAGAGCTTGAAGGCAGCTCAAAAGCTGGCACTTCAACAAGATAAACCAATGATGGTTGTCTTTAGTGCGAGTTGGTGCACATTCTGCCACAAACTGGATCGAGAAACATTTGCAGACAAACGGATCTCAAGCTTCATTGAGCGAGAGTTCGTACCTGTCCACCTTGACTTCGACAAAGAACCAAAGGTCGCGAAGATCCTCGAAGTGGAGCGCCTTCCATGCACGGTATTTCTCACGCCGCAGGCGGATCTTTTGCTGCGGACCGAAGGTTTTGCGAATGCCAAGGATTTCCAGTCAACCCTTTCGTCCGTTCTCGATAAACGAACAGAAATTCAGCAAGTGCGAGCTTCGACCATTAGCCGCTAGCTCGCGAATTTAATGTACGACACTCACGAAATATATTCTGCGGCCTAAGACAAACGATTCATGGCAAATTTGTGACGTCTGCCGCCAGATGCGAGCTAAGTGGCATCCCCCGCGACACACAGGGCGTATCGTCGCAGTCGGAAAATGCGCGTTCTTGAGCTGTCGCGCTGACAGGCGTGGGTTACACGAGTGCGGCAATCTCGTTCCTCGCGCACGTCCAAATCATCCTCTCTCGCCTTAATAGCGATCGAATTGAGGCGTTCCTGGATTCCTGACCAGAGAGACAGTTGCCTCGCTCGCATCCCGGCGGACAATCCGCAACAATCAGACTGGGACGAAAATCGGTTCTTCTACCGTGAAATCGAGATCGCTATTGGGGAGTTGTCGGGATGAATCTTAAGGGCAAGAACGCGCTGGTGACGGGAGCAAGCCGCGGGATCGGCCGCGGATGCGCAATCGAAATGGGTCGAGCGGGCGCAAACGTCGCGATTAATTATTACTCGCACGGCGACGAGGCGGAAGAAGTTGCCAGAGAGATACGCGCGTTCGGAGTCAAGGCCATCACGCTACAGGGTGATGTTTCAAATCGGCTGCGTGTGGAAGAAATGGTCGCTGAAACCGCAAAGGCTTTCGGTCAACTCGACTTGTTCGTCTCGAACGCGGTTTATAGTGACCGACAGTTGATGCTTGAAGCCGATCTTGCCGGCTTCCAGAAAACGATTGATGTTGGGATGTGGGGCGCGTTTTACGGGGTTCGAGCTGCGGCACTGCAAATGGTGAAGCAGAATTCTGGTGGTTCGATTGTCGTCATCAGTTCGCCACATGCTGTGATTCCGATCCCAACGGCGATGGCATACAACATGGCCAAAGCGGCAATCGATCATATGGCTCGAACAGCCGCGATTGAATTGGCCCCTCATCGAATTCGAGTCAACATTGTTCATCCGGGCTGGATTGATACGCCGGGCGAACGAAAGTTTTTCACCGAAGAACAAATCTCCGAAGGGGCGAAGACGTTACCATGGAAGCGATTGGGACGGCCAGACGAAATTGGTAAAGGCGTCGCGTACGCTTTGAGCGATGATGCGGACTACATGACGGGAAGCACCCTGACTATTGACGGAGGGGTCAGTCTTCCCTGGTGGTCAAATCGTTCTGAGGGTTCGATGTAGTTTTTTTGGCAGGAATACCTTTCCCGCAAGGATCGCATCAGCCAAATCATACTTCAGGGTCCACCTGACCGAAATCCACTTAAACAACTGTTTTTAATGGACGCATTGCATCAAATCCTGGCGTGGTATCTTAGCCTGCGTGCACCTCGCCCGGGTGAGGGGACCGCATGGCGATTTGACTATCATTGGCCAGCCCCACAATGGCTGATGCTGGTCTCGGCCGTTATGGTCGCACTCTTTGTGTTCGGTATCTATCGGCGGGATGGCGAATCGCTTCACTGGCGGAGTCGTTCGATTTTAATCGGACTTCGGCTGGCAGTTTTCGCACTGATCCTCGGAATGTTGACGGAACTGAGCCTGACAATTGAACGTACGGGGCTTCCAATTGTCGCCGTCATGGTCGATACGTCGTCGAGCATGTCGCTACAGGATCAATACTCGGGTCCTTCCAAGGGAACTCGTCTGATTGGGGAACTGACGAAATCGACAGGAAGAGAGCCGAATCGTCTCGCCATTGCGCAACATTTGCTGACACGAAACGACGGCCAATTATTGCGAGACCTCCAGCGCACGCATCAACTGCGAGTTTACCGTTTTGCAGAGAATGCTACGCCACTGGAGGCAGGGGATATCGGTGAGGAAGCTCAAGCAGCATCACATGATCTGTCCCCGCAAGAGTCCTTCAATGCGGCGCTTTCAGAG
>JBAXBD010000504.1:0-4946 GCA_037142165.1 Schlesneria sp.
TCGGTGTAATAGCCGGTAAAGACGCGGACATTTTTTGCTCCCAGCACACGGCTAAGCTCCGCGAGTTGACGAACATACAAAACCTGCATCTCGACGAATGGGACTTCCTTCGCATGTGAGCACGCAGTGAAATCGGTATAGCCAGCAAGAGTGGTAATCTGAAGATTCAACCGGTCAGCCACCGATTTGATCTCACCGACCGACTCTCCGTTTGGATAATCCACGGGCGAAAGGTGCGGGCGTTTTGCGCCAATCTGCACAGCGGAATACCCGAGTGCTGCAGCCTTTTCGAGGAATGGGATCAGGTCGAGTTGGTGCTGTCCCCAGGCTCCGGCATAGCTGACCGAAAACAATACTGGCGTCATTACTGTCTCCTTGATCCCAGACAACCCTTTTTCCAACCTGCCAGCGGCATCATAGCAAGGCAATCCTGATGTGGTCACCGAATCAATCAGAAGCAGGACCTCTCAACTGAAAGTGGGTTCCCAAGACCGATCCACTCGTTTCAAAATCGATTTGACCCTATAACCACGACATCGGAACACGTGTTCGGCCTGTTCGTTTCGAGAAGGTCGGAACGTCGAATGAGCCGATTGTGATCGAATGTCCTTTTGGCATTGACCAATCAATTTACATCACGGATCACGAGAGCGACTTGATAACGTTTCAAAAACACAATGGGAATGGACCACAAACGTACATTGCTGATTGATGAGCGGAAATTCACATTAATTTTGGTGTTTTTTTAGCTTTTATTGCTATTCTGGAATGACTCGGCGTCGCTGAGTTTTTGTAAACGTGTGAACTTACGAACGGTAGGTCCTGGGGAGGAATTTCCGATTGACGACTCGCATTGTCATTGTCGATGATTCAGCCATTGATCGGAGGCTGGTCGAGTTTTTCTTGAAAAAAGGGATTGCCGACGTTTCCCTATTGAGCGTTGAAAGCGGTCAAAAGGCCATTGAAGTAATCGCATCCGAAACCCCAGACTTGATCATCACGGACCTGCAAATGCCGGGGATGAACGGACTGGAACTGGTCGAACAAATCAAATCTCGGGGATGCAGTGCGCCGGTGATCTTGATGACCGGCTTTGGTACGCAACAGATTGCGGTCCAGGCCTTGAAAACAGGGGCAGCCAGCTATGTTCCCAAAAGCGCCCTCGACAAACACCTGGTCGAGACTGTCAAAAACGTCCTGTCTGTGTCCCAATGGCAACGGAATCAGTGCCGGGTTCCCGCAACTCTCGACGTGCTCGAATCGCATTTCACTTTAGAAAATGACCCTTCGCTGATTTCACCCTTGATCGCATATCTTCAGGATCAACTCGAAACGATGCAGCTTTCCGATCAACTGCAAATCACTCGAATTGGAATGGCGATTCACGAATCACTCTCGTACGCTATCTATCAAGGGAATCTGGAACTGGACATGGAGCTAAGGCAGACCGATGAAGCGATTTTTTGCCGATTGGCGGTGGAACGTCGTCGGGATGAGCCGTATGCTTCGCGTCGGGTCAGATTTTCATCGCGATTCTCTGACGCCGAAGCGCGCTTTGTCGTCTCTGATGATGGTTCAGGTAACAAGTCTTTAGAAAGTCAAAACTCGGTTAACGCGATCAATCTGGAGGGGATCGAAGGACGCGGACTGCTGCTGATCCACAGCTTCATGGACGAAGTGACCCATAACTCGCAGCGGAACGAAATCACGATGGTGAAACGGGTGCTGTCAGGAACCTCCGATTCGTCATCCGCCGTGGCCAACGCGACATCCTGAAGGCCGGATAGACATGAGCCAATTGCTTGACATTTTGTCCAGTGCGAGTACCGAAGAAGTCTTCTCCACCGAACGAGGTCGACAGCTCGCCCTGGAACAGCGGACTCGTCAATATCGGGTCACAGACCGATTACTCGCGGGATTGCTTGCATTCGAGTTTCTGGCGGGAATTGCAACGGCGATGTGGATTTCGCCCTACGCCTGGGCGGGGACCGACCGGCAAGTGCATCCGCATGTCCTGGCGGCCATGTTACTCGGATCGCTGATTATCAGCCTTCCCATTTATCTCGCAAAGTTTCATCCGGGACTCAGCCAGACCAGACACGTTATCGCCATCGCACAGATGCTCATGTCGGGGCTGTTGATTCATCTCACCGGTGGACGGATCGAGACGCACTTTCTTGTGTTTGGATCACTCGCATTTCTCATGTTCTATCAAGACTGGCGGGTTTTGATCACCGCCTCGCTGGTCACCGCGACAGACCACTTTGTGCGAGGTTATCTCTGGCCGATGTCAATTTACGGTGACGAAGTGCTCAGCCATGTGAGCTGGATCGAACATTCGGGCTGGGTGATTTTCGAGGATATCTTCCTGATTTTCGCCTGCATACAAAGTAATCGCCAGACGAATATTATCGCCGAGCGTCAAAGTCAGTTGGAAAAAACCAACGAAATTGTTGAACATGAAGTTTACCAGCGCACGGCCGAGATCACTCGAAATCAGTTATCTCTCAGAGACAGCGAGCAGCGGATGCGGGCCATTCTTGATGCAGCCGTCGACGCTGTGATCACGATCGATTCCCGTGGAATCATCGAATCCACGAATCCCGCCACCGAAAAACTGTTCGGTTACAACCCGACAGAACTCGTCGGAAAAAACATCAACATGTTGATGCCCGCACCCTTTCGCGCAGAACACGACGGCTATCTGGCTCGATACCGGTTAACCGGCGAAAAACACGTAATTGGGATTGGACGCGAGGTTGATGGCGTCCGCAAGGACGGAACGATTTTTCATGCAGAACTGACGGTCAGCGAAGTCGAATTGGATAACGGACTCATTTTCACCAGTTTTGTCCGAGACATCACTGACCGCAAGCGATTTGCTGCCGCTTTGAGCGAGCGGACGATGCTGTCCGAATTGACCGGCAAGATTGGACTGGCGCTCACCGCGAGCGGTCCTCTGCAAGAGACTTTGCAAGCTTGTGCCGAAGCAATCATTCACCATCTGAATGCAGCGTTTGTTCGGATCTGGACGATCTCTGATTCCGGTGACGTCCTGGAATTACAGGCGAGTGCGGGTCTTTATACTCATCTGAACGGAACGCACGCCCGCATCCGAGTCGGCGAGTTCAAAATTGGCAAGATTGCACAGGAACGAAAGCCTCGTTTGACCAACGACGTGGTCGGTGAATCTCACGACGAAGAACGGCAATGGGCACGACGAGAAGGATTGGTCTCGTTTGCCGGGCACCCGCTGATCGTGGAAAATCGACTGGTCGGCGTCATGGGCATGTATGCCTGGCATCCTTTATCTGAGACGGCATTTGAGTCGCTCACGGCAATTGCCGATGGGATCAGTCTTGGCATCGAACGAAAATTCTCTGATAACGCAGTGAAGCGAGCACTTGTCGCCGCTGAACACGCCAATCGAGCGAAGAGCGAATTCCTCGCAAACATGAGTCACGAGATTCGTACGCCCATGAATGGCATCATCGGGATGACCGACTTGGCCCTCGACACGCCATTGAATGCCGAGCAGCGAGAATTTCTGGAGAGTGTCAAGTCGTCTGCTGACTCACTGCTTCGGATCATCAATGACATCCTGGATTTCTCAAAGATCGAGTCAGGCAAATTTGAACTTGACCCTCAGACATTTCAGTTGCGCGAATCCCTGGGTGAAACAATGAAAACCCTCGCCGCGCGGGCTCATGAGAAGAATCTTGAGCTCTACTGGCACATCGCCACGGATATTCCCGACTGGCTGATCGGGGACCCGGGACGTCTTAGACAGATTCTGGTCAACCTGGTCGGTAATGCCATCAAGTTCACCGATCACGGTGAGGTTGGAGTGATGGTCGAAATGGTCAGTCGAACAGATTCAATTGCCGTGTTACATTTTTCAGTACGGGACACAGGCATCGGTATTCCTCTGGAAAAGCAGTCGGTCATCTTCGACGCATTTACTCAGGCAGATATTTCCACAACCCGTTCCTACGGTGGCACCGGATTGGGTCTCTCCATTTCCAAGCAGCTCGTCCAATTGATGGGTGGCAACCTCGCCTTAAACAGCGTTGAGAACGCTGGTAGCACATTTTATTTTACAATCGAATTGCCAGTGGCGGTCGCACCTGCGGAAGTCATCGACGCCACTCAGTCCGTGACACTTGATGGATTACGGGTTTTGGTCGTCGACGACAACCCAACAAATCGGCGTATCCTGGAAGAAGTGCTTCGCGGCTGGAACATGGTGCCCACACTGGCCGATGGAGGTCCGGCAGCGCTGGACGAATTACACAAGGCCGCAAAGGAAAATAAACCTTTTCATCTGATCCTCACCGATTGTCACATGCCCAAAATGGACGGCTTCATGTTTGTTGAAGAACTGAAAAAGTTCCCCGAACTAGCTCGTTCTGTCATCATGATGCTGACTTCGTCTGATCGGCCAGGAGCCAGCGCACATTGCACAGACCTCGGCATTGCTGCGACGCTGTTGAAGCCACTGAAACAGTCAGAATTGCGCGAAACAATCGTTAAGACTCTTGGCCTGTCAGATCGACATCAAAACAGCCTCACCGCAGGTCAATCAACATCGGAGCCAGCACCGGTCCAACAGCTTCGTGTTCTTATGGCGGAAGATAATCTGATCAACCAACGAGTCGCAACTCGATTTCTGAACAAGCTTGGTCACACCGTTCGCGTCGTCGACAATGGAGAAAAGGCGATCCAAGCTTTAAAGCAAGACGAATTCGATGTAGTCCTGATGGACATTCAAATGCCGGTGATGGACGGCTTCAAAGCCACGATCGCCATTCGCAAACAGGAAGAAATGACGGGACACCACATTCCGATCATCGCCATGACCGCTTACGCGATGTCGGGAGACCGTGAACGCTGCCTTGCGGCCGGTATGGACGATTATGTCAGCAAGCCGATCAACGAAGCGTCTG
>JBAXBD010000505.1:0-4945 GCA_037142165.1 Schlesneria sp.
TCTTCGGAGAAGCAGTGTCTTCGCATTTTCAATCACTGAAAAGCCAAGAGCACTGCTTGACCCAAAGCGGCCAAGCACTGGCACAGGTCAATACCCTCACCGATCGTCCTCGCTTCGTGCCACTGCTTAGCAGTCCTCGGAGAAGCAGTGTCTTCGCATTTTCAATCACTGAAAAGCCAAGAGTACTGCTTGACACAAAGCGGCCAAGCAGTGGCACAGGTCAATACCCTCACCGATCGTCCTCGCTTCGTGCCACTGCTTAGGAGTCCTCGGAGAAGCAGTGTCTTCGCATTTTCAATCACTGAAAAGCCAAGAGCACTGCTTGACCCAAAGCGGCCAAGAAGTGGCACAGGTCAATACCCTCACCGATCGTCCTCGCTTCGTGCCACTGCTTCGGAGTCTTCGGAGAAGCAGTGTCTTCGCATTTTCAATCACTGAAAAGCCAAGAGCACTGTTTGACCCAAAGCGGCCAGGCAGTGGCACAGGTCAATACCCTCACCGATCGTCCTCGCTTCGGTCCACTGCTTAGGAGTCTTCGTAGAAGCAGTGGCTTCGCATCGTTGCCCCCTTTGGAATCTTGAGACCCCGCGATTCGTCGAATCAATTTACACGACCGCAACGCACGAAAAAAATCGAAATCCGTATTTTCATCAGTTACCGGGTGGACGTCTTGGGCGTCCATTCGGCGGCCCGCCTGGCCCGCCGTCGCGTCCACGGTTTCCGCCCGGGCCGCCCGGCCCACCAGGCGGAGGGCCAAATCCCTCCGGCCCACCAGGACCGCCGGGACCTCGGGTCTTCATCTCCTCCAACTGCCGTTTCTGATCGGCATTCAATATTTTGGCCAAACGTTTGTCAACATCCTTTTGCAGTGCCGCAATTGATGCTTTCTGTTCATTGGAAAGTCTCAACATTTCTTGAACGCCGCTCGGCAAGACCTGGCCAATCGGCGGTGGACCACCCATTCCTGGCCCACCCGGGCCACCTGGGCCACCCATACCTGGGCCACCAGGTCCTCCCGGCCCGCCTGGTCCGCGACCCTCTGGACCACCTGGCCCACCCCCTTCAGGACCTCGCCCACCGGGGCCTCCCTGGCCCATAGCGGCCGATTCTTTTTCAAATGCGGCCTTTAATTCTTCTTTCGTAACGACGCCGTCCTTATTGGCATCAGCCCGATCAAACATAGCCGATAGCCGTGGATCAGTGATTTCGTCCTTCGAAAGTTGACCGTCCTGATTCGTATCGAGTGTCATCATTCGATTGATAAATGCCGTCGAATCGACCGGCCCCCCACCACCACCACGACCTCCATCAGGCCGACCTGGTGGTTGCGCGACCGCTGATGCCACCACTATTAACGCTCCGCCAATCGTCCCGAAAGTCGCCAGTCCAACGATAAGTCTCATGTCTAGTTCCTGCGATTAAAAGTTGCCGGATTCGTTCGTATCGTCGGCGGTCAGCCGACTGTATTCCTAGTTCGTAGTATGGGCTTCAGCCCGTACAAGCCACGCCTTGATAAAAATTTCAAAAAGCGATCAACCGATCGTGCCACTGCATCGGAGTCTTCTCCGACGCAGTGGCTTCGCGTTGTCATCGAAGAGCACTGCTTGATCGAGCAGGACAAGCAGTAGCACAACACTTCTGGGTCAACTTTTATTTTTCCAACGAAGCGTCATCAGGAGTCCGACCGAGAATGATGTCAAACCGAGCGGCATATTCACCAATCTTCGATTCCTGAATCGGCTTGAAATCGACCATCAGAAGTTCGCGATCAATCAAATCGCGAGTCCCATTGAAAACGCCATCCCGAGCATTCCCTTCATGACCTCGAATCACGAGCTGAGTCGTCAACAGCTTGCGATCACCTTTCTTTACCATCACATGAATGTGCGGAGCCGGTCGACCGGGATAGGGGACTGGCTTAATCGTCCGAAAGCGATATTCGCCCGTTGATGCCGTCGTGAACCGACCAAACCCCTGAAAATTCTGATCCTGAGTCTTCTGCTTCGGAACACTGTCCTTCGTATGTAAATAGACAGCATTCGCGTCGCACTGCCAGATCTCAATCGTCAGATCCTTTAACGGAGTTCCAGTCTCGCTGAGAACTCGTCCACTTAAATGAGTAATCTCGCCAATCGCCGGAGTAATACTGTCGTTGATAATCAGTAAATCGTTGTCTTGATCCAGCGGCAGCTTGTCCGGATAAAATGGCCCTTCAGTCTGCGAGGGTGTACGGAATAGTTGCTCGGCAAACAGACCCGGGGTGGTCAGCAGCGCCGTTCCAAACGTCGCATTCCGCAAAAAATGTCGGCGTGAAAAAGGGGACGAGTTCAAATTCATCTGAAACCTTTCCGGGTGATTTCGATTTTCAATCGAAGGGGATATCGAAGGTCAAGAAAACGGCCGATGCCAAATATCAAACTTTTGAAAAACACGAAAAAAGAGTTTTTAACCACGAATCTGACGAATCCCTCGAATAAGACCCAACAGATTTCAAACGAAATTCTCAATTTTCTGATTCGCGAAGAGGAGTGCTGATAAGTGTTCCAATCATTCTTTTCTTCGTTTTTGAGTCTCTGGAAGGCGATTGCCCCATGATTGAGTGTACCTGTTTTCTTCTTCCAATTGAGTTGCGGGGGAACGGAGCAGCGTTTTTTTGTTCGAGTCCTCCCTGAATCTGTTCCCCATGAATTTACTTTTTGTACCAACCCTATCAGACAAAGGTCGTCGGCCCGCATCAGATACCGCCGCAATTTATCAGAAATTCAGGTTTTTAACGGATCATTTTCACATGCCGCCTCTTGCCCCTGTTTTGTTTCCGGGGATTTGCTTGACTTCAACCACATTTCCTCGTCTGATGAATCGGCGACGTGTATGGCTCAATTCCCTGATGCCGAGCCTCGTAAAATGGCTTAGAACACAGGAAGGTCGAGACAGCAAAAGCGCGCCGAGCCATTGGCAGAACGAGCGATTTTCGGTTGGACAAACGATCTGGCACGATACACTGTCCCGTAACCTTATTTTTACCCTTTCCGAAAAGCGGGGTCGTCAACATGAGTGCGAAAATCTCTTTCGAATCAGAAGTCATCGACGGCGACATCCTCGCGATTGTCCTGCGAGGCGATCTGGACTCAGTGACCACTCCTGAGTTCGATCAGGAGATCCATCGGCATCTGGAAGCGGGCCATAAAAAAATCATTATCGACTGTCGCTATATGGGCTATATCTCCAGTATCGGCATCGGTTCATTGGTCGCGTTGAAAACCAGGCTGGCGAAAAAAGGAGGAACCGTCAAACTGGCCGCCATTCAAGGCCCCGTCATGCAGGTACTTCGCCTCGTCCGCCTGGACAAAGTGCTCGATATGTACGGTGACCTCGAATTTGCAAGACAATCCTTCCACGACAATACGCCAACCCCGTAGCGGCGGCTTCCAGCCGCCGACCGGCGCAGCCGGTTTATGCGCGTCGCAAGACGGGTTCAGAATTGGTTAATCGCTCGCGCGTTGATGCGCAATGTTCCGGCGCAGCCGGTTTATGCGCGTCGCAAGACGGGTTCAAAATTGGTTTATCGCTCGCGCGTTGATGCGCAATAGCGCGGTCGCCGAAAAAGACCTAAGGCATAAAAATCAACAAACCCGCATCAGTCAGCCACAGTCAAAACATCTCCCGGTTCCATCCCGACCGCAATCTTCAGCAGTGCTTGAGCAATCAAAGTCGAGTCTTCCGACAATTCAAACGTCGCGAGAACCGCTTCGAGATCGTCCCGCAAAGCGAGTCCATCCTCAGCGTTTCCCTGCTCAATCAGCTTTTGCAGCTCAGAAATATTTTCAAACGCCAGAATGGCGTTTTTGAAGTCCGACCACCCACTGTTGGTTGTAGAAATCGGTCCGGCATCAACCACCCCGGAAGCGGACTTGATTCGTGCCACAACGCTCATACTGAAGTCCCCTTTGTCATAAAATGGATCAAACACATCATTCGACAATTCAGCTACACCGGTCAAGCCAACCGGGCGTTTTGCAATTTCTGAGTTCTGAGTGATGAAGCTTTGCGCAACTATGGGCCGTTTGCTCAACTATGAGTGCTTCCTGGGTAAAATATGTCAAACCACTTTGCGCAACTATGGGATTTTTCCGCAACTATGGAGGCTGTCACTCCTCCGTCGCAACGCGACAGCCCTATGTCAGCCCAGGCCACCGGCCTGGGTGTCGGCCAACCAAAATACGCAAAACCCCAACGGGGTGGCCCTAATAAAACGTGATGATTGTCGGTCTGATTCATTGATCGAGACGGTTTAATTCGATTTCGGACCATTGCGTTTGTTCGCGAATGAGGGCCACCCCGTTGGGGTTTTGTTTCGTCGCTATGCCGCGACCCAGGCCGATGGCCTGGGCTGACATAGGGCCGTCCCGTTGGGACTTCCGATTGAAGACGACATGCCAAAACATTCGTCGCGTCAATTCCATTCGTTCGATCAAAAAGCTTTGCGCAACGATGGAAGCGTTTGAGCAACTTTGGGATTTTTGCGCAACTATGGACGCGATCATTCCTCCGTCGCAACGCGACAGCCCTATGTCAGCCCAGGCCACCGGCCTGGGTGTCGGCCAACCAAAATACGCAAAACCCCAACGGGGTGGCCCTAATAAAACGTGATGATTGTCGGTCTGATTCATTGATCGAGACGGTTTAATTCGATTTCGGACCATTGCGTTTGTTCGCGAATGAGGGCCACCCCGTTGGGGTTTTGTTTCGTCGCTATGCCGCGACCCAGGCCGATGGCCTGGGCTGACATAGGGCCGTCCCGTTGGGACTTCCGATTGAAGACGACATGCCAAAACATTCGTCGCGTCAATTCCATTTTTCCGACCAAAAAACATTGCGCAACAATGGACCCGTTTGAGCAACTATGGCTGCTCACACTCGACTCCGTTGTCGTCTTCCGTCGTTT
>JBAXBD010000506.1:0-4933 GCA_037142165.1 Schlesneria sp.
GAGAAGAAACGGGTGAAATCGATCGACAGCGGCATGCTTGAGATTGCGGAACTCGAAGAGAACTTTGAACCATTCGAACTCGATGATGATCCCGTTCGTGAAACGACAGAACTTTTTCAACGTGCGGTGCAATTGATTCGCCAGGAATTCAGCGAACGCGACTATCAAGCCATTTGGCGAGTCGCCGTGAATGGAATGTCAGCCAAGGATGTGGCGAACGAACTCGGAATGACGACGAATGCCGTTTTTATCGTGATTTCGAGAATCAAAAAACGAGTCCGGGAGGAATTTGGTGATTTGATTGAACTGAAGGACACCAATCATGGTCGCTGATTGTCCGGACGTGGAACTGCTTGAAGCCTTTCTCGATGGACGCGGGAGCGAACAACTGGTTGAACATGTGGCGGAATGTTCAAGTTGTGCGGCGAGAATGGAGAGTTTGCTCGAGCTGGAACGCGATCGCATTTTTGAGGCGAGCACGAAAGATCCGCGTGACCAATACCTCAACGAATCAAAATATGAAGAACTGAAAAAGTGGACCCGCTTTTTGACGGTCAATTCGACAGCACGTGTTCCGGCGGACAATCCAGAAACTATCGGGCGTTATCAGGTTCGACGTTTTCTCGGTAAAGGTTCGTTCGGTGATGTCTACGCCGTATACGATCCGTTGTTCGACATCGAACGTGCGGTCAAGCTGTTGCGACGCGGACTGTTCGACTCGGAATCCAGTCGGAATCAATTTCTGGCCGAAGCGCGTCATGCGGTCAAAGTCAGCCATCCCGGGCTGGTTGACGTGCGTGACGTTGTGATTGATCCCGATCAGTCGTTCATCGTGATGAAGCTGATCGATGGCGAAACACTGGAAAAGCGACTGCGGCGTGGTCCGGTCGAGATCGCCACGACGGTCCAGATCATGACCAAAGCGGCTCAGGCTGCAAATCATGCCCACGAAGCGGGTCTGGTCCACCGAGACTTGAAGCCGGCCAATATTCTGCTGGACCAACACCAGAATCCTGTCATTGCTGATTTCGGTCTGGTGATCGATCAAAGGGTCTTGAGTGAAGTTGATCGATCAACTCCGTTTGCAGGGACAAGACCCTATATGTCACCCGAACAGTATTCGGAAACTCCCTTAGCGATTGATCGGCGCAGTGATATCTGGGCGTTGGGAGTGGTTCTGGCCGAAATGCTTCAGCGCGAGCGCCCGTTTCCTCAACGGGATCACAATGCTCTGTCGCACGCGATCCGAACTGAGGAGCCGGTGCTTCCCAAGGGAAAACAGTTTGCAGAATTGAACGGCATCTTGAAACGATGCCTCGCCAAGAAACCTGATCATCGCTATGCGACTGCGGCCGAGTTAGCGAATGATCTTCACGGATGGTCAAGACGTCATTCACCGAAATGGTATGTACGCTGGCAATACGGCTGGAGACGAAATCTGGCGATGGGGATTTGTCTTTTGCTGATGTGCGGAGCCGCGTGGGCAGGCCAATCATGGGCGAGTCGAGACAAGATTGATCGAATGATCGGCAATCTGGAATCGGCGCCCGCCAGCCTGATCCCTCGGCGCGTGTCAGATCTCGTTGCCATCCCGGGATCTCGAGAGATTTTGAAAGGCCGCCCCTTTCCACTAGATGCCGCCGCGAAATTTCGAGTGAATCTGGCGTTTGCGGCATGCGACGGTGATCGTGCGGAGTTGTGGACCGATTTGGCAGATTACGTGCAAACCGTATCTGTACCGTTGAACGAAATTGGTGCCGCGCTCGAGTCGCTTCGTGAAACGCCACGTTGTTCGGAATTGGTGAATGTTGCTGTCAGTCGATTGCTGGAAAAACGACCTGATGATTCGCCATCGCCGAGGGAAACCGTATTACGGCTGTCGGCAGTTGTCGCTGGACTTAGTCCTGATGATCAAGTCTGGCCAAAGATCAAAGCACAGATTGCGCACGACCTTGTCCGCGTTTCCGAACCGGAATTTGATCATTGGCTGGATTTCTTTCAAGCCGTCGGAACGAGCCAACTTTCAGCCGACTTGACGAGTCAAATGACCTCACCTGACGAGTCTCGCGAGATTCAGCTTCGGTCCGCACGGGCACTCGCGGCGTTTTTTAAAGATGCCGTCGGTCAACCTGTTGAGCTTCTCATCCAGGCAGATTGGGACGAATTAGAACCGCTGCTGAAGGCGCTCCGAACGAATCCCGATCTGGCGGTCGAGGTCTTACGGGAGCGCTTCGGCAGGCTGAGAGACGACCCACGCCCGATACCTGCCGACGACGAAGAGCTCCCCTCTGAACATGACATGCAGACAGCTCGGTTGGCAGTCGCGTTATGGCAATTGGGCGATCACGAAGCCGTGTGCCAGGCATTACGTCACGATCCCGATCCCACATTGCAAACGCTGGTCATTTTCGGACTGTCCAAACAACCGATCAAGGTCAATGACGTTGTGACGGAAGTGGATCGGGTCCGAAATGAAAAGGACGAACACACGGATGGGATCGTGTTCGGGTTGCTCCAGGTTTTGTGTTTACGAAAGCCGGCGAGTGTTGAAGCAGTTTCTCTCGACTGGTTGGATCAACTCTTTCAAGAGGAACGGGACAGCGGTGTTCACTCGATGATTCGTCTGTTGGCGAAGCGATCGGGTTATTCGTTGATTCAGCCACAACCGGGTCAGTACGGTAGTTGGCGGGTTGAGAAAATCGGTGAAGCGAACGTGGAATTCGTGGTGATTGATAGGCCCGTTTTTCAGGCGGGTATTCTTGATCGCAAGGCAAAAGCATACCTGAATGAAGCTTGGAAATGGCATAGGCGAAGTATCCCTCGCCGATTTGCGATCGGAATGTGTGAAATCACGTTCGATGAATTTCGCCAGTTCAAACCAGGTTATGGTGATAGGGAGGGGCTTCATGTGGCAGGTGATGCGGCAGCAGTGCCAGTCAGCCGCGAGAACGCATTTGCATTTTGTAACTGGTGTTCGGACAGGGCCGGTCTTCCGCATTGTTACGAACGCGAGGAGACCGGCGGCGAGCTGATTCCTGTGCCAAATCATCTTGAACTTCCGGGATATCGGTTGCCGACGGAAGGGGAATGGGAGTGTGCCTGTCGTGCGGGGACCGAAACGGGCCGCTTTTTTGGGCAAATTTCGCGGGCGGAAAATCGACTTTACGATTATGCCTGGCAGGACGGGACTCCAGAACAAGTCTTATTCAACGGCACGCTGATCAGCCAGCACGTGGGGCGATTGCTTCCCAACCGGTGGGGTCTGTTTGACACGTACGGCAACGTACGGGAATTATGTGAGATCTCGACGCCGGTTGATGAAACGGCACAAGTCACATTTGATGAGGCGTTCGAAAAACCTGATGGCATACACGATGCAAATGGCATTTCAGGAATCATGCGTACGTTAGTACGCGGCACCTGTGTCACCGATTTGGGTTTACACTATGCGTACAGTCACCTCCGATCAGAAATGTTTGTTTACGACCCTTCTTGTGGGATTCGCCTTGCTCGAACACTTGTCGAACGTGGACGTGATTAGCTAGTTTGCGTCACGGTAAGTTCAATTTTGTTTTTGAGGATATTTTCAGATGACTGTAAAAGAAATAATAGCTTCTTTCAATGTAAACGCGGGTTCGTATGTTCAACCTGCAGGTGACAACTCATGGTACGATCATAATGGGAATCCTGCGATTCCTGTCGCAAGCTCGTTCGGCGTTTGTATCTTTACATGGAGTCAATCTCCGCTCGGCGCATCGCATCCGCGAGAATGGAAATGCGAGGCTCATTGTACGGGAGGCCATCAGTGTACTCTCCCCGTTGGATCTGGAAACAAAGGATCGATACCTCTCGGTACGAAAATTCAAACCAATTGCCACTAACGTTGAACTTTCGATTAAGTCGCCTGGCTCACGTTCTGAACGAAACATCGGCAAATCGGCGATCGGCATTAAGTTTGTCGGTCGCACGATTCGCTCCTGACGATCGGAATAACGGAAATGACATTCCGCTTGCTTTTGAATGGATCAAGAAGAACGGCGTTTGTTGAATTCGTTCTTGAAAGTGATGGCATGCCAAACCTGGCAAAATCCCCAGGGCAAAGGCCCGTTAACCACCGGAGCAGGGGGGTGGGGTTTCGTTCAAGTGTGACGGTTTCTGAGGGTTTCGGATTTCATTGACAGCGTGGACTACATGCGGGTTTTCAGTTCGATCTCTCCCAGTTCCAGGTCAGCGTCTTTTTCGACCTTGATCGTCATGAACGGGGAACGGACATTGGAATAATTGCCGCCGAACTTGTCGACTTCACCGGATAAACGCTGCTCCAGGAATTTGAATTCCAGCACATATTCCCCGTAGGGAATGCCGTCGCCGTTCACGTAAGTACTCAGTGAAAACTTTCCTCCATCTCCGGTCATCAGAAAGAATCGGTTGAGGTATCGTTCGCGTCTTTCGGCGATTTCACCCTGCGGAACGTATTGCACGTGAACACCGGACGTGGGGACCCCATCCACCAGGACTGTTCCGGTGACATGCGTTAACGGAACCTTGTCAGTGATGGGAGGACGTTTCGGACGTGAGCAGGATGCCTGACAAAGTGTGCAGCACAAGCAGCAGACGATCCAAAGACTTCGAAATCGCATCTAATAATCTCCGACGACTTCGCCACCCGCTCGCGTGATCAGGAAGGCCAGGAGCGTATCGTCGATGTATTCGCTGATGCTTCTTACAGAACCGTCACCCATGGTGAAATTGCTCATTCCGATGTGAAATGAATAATAAGCACGGGCCTGCAGATTGGTGCAATTGATCACGCACGAGTTTCTGTCTCCGTTAACGTCCCGGATGTCGTTGTTTCCGTCCCGGTTGCCACCATCCACCCACTGATCATTATTGGGATCAGCCCAGCCACCACCACCGAAATGGGTCTGTTGAT
>JBAXBD010000507.1:0-4927 GCA_037142165.1 Schlesneria sp.
CAATTGACCAGATCGTTGGCGAGGTCCTCAGCAGTGGAATATCTGTCTGAAGCTCGCTTGGCTAATGCCTTGAGACAAATCCGGTTGAGCTCGACGGGAATATCTCCGTTCAAATCTCGTGGCGGCGATGGTTTGGCCGAGAGAATTTGATTGATGAGGTCACCTTCGCCGACGCGAAACGGTCGCTGTCCAGCAAGCAGTTCGTAAAGCATAATTCCGACTGAATAGACGTCGCTGCGACCATCGACAAGGGGATAGTCACCACGGACCACCTCGGGACTCAGATGCGATGGATTTCCAATGACTGCGCCGTCATCCCAGCAATTCGGCAATCCAAGATCTGTGACGTATGGTTTTCCCGTGTGCACTTCGAGCAGGATGCTGCCGAGATGCAAGTTACGATGCAACAGGCATTGCTCGTGAAGGTAATGCAGAGTTTGAGCGACGATCGCTAACAACCTTGCAGATTCATCAAATGCGATCGTCTCTTTTCGAACCCGTTCCCGAAGCGTGATTCCCTGGATAAACTCCGAAACGGTGTAGTACCTGCCGTCTTCCGTACGTCCGCAATCAATGAAACGTAGAAGATTTGGGTGGTTCAATTTGGAAAGACATCGAGAATTGATGATGAATCTTTCAGCTTCGACTGGTGGCATATGGTCATTCAGGACTTCAATTGCCACATGACCATGATCATCGGAAGCGAGATATACGAAGCTTCCATAGGCCGTCCGGCTCAATACTTTTTCTAAACGGAAGTTTCCGATTCGTTGAGCATCAGACATCACCACTTGCTCCGATCTCAATTGGCTGTTACCGCATCTCATTTTACAGTCGGTATGAGGGATTCTGAAATCTTTTGCTTGTCGTGATACAGCCCATTTTGATCAGGAATCGGCTTGTTGATGGTGATCGTTTGGTTTTCTTCGACATTTCTCAGAGCAATACTTCACGTGCGGCCACTCTTGAGACCACTTCTTCCGCCAGGCGAAGGGTTTGCCACACGCCTGACAGATCTTTTGCGGTAGATCTTGTTTCTTAATGCTTCGTGGCATCCGCTTACCCGTGAAGTCGGGTCAAAAATGTTTCGGCGACCTGATGGTGCACCACCATTTTCTGGCCAAGTTTGTCCTTCATCTTGACCATCATGGCCATTCGAGGATTACTGGCAAAGATCTTCGCGTGGCGGTCAATAAATCTCCAGTACAGGGCGTCCCAGATTGGGCACCACGCCCCTTTTTTGTGGTCGCTCATCTTGAGAATGTAACTGCTCCCGCAGACATACGGCTTTGTGGTCATGCCGCCACCGTCAGCATACTGACTCATCCCATAAACATTCGGCACCATGACCCAATCGTATGCATCGATGAATAACTCCATGAACCACCGATAGACTGCGTTTGGATGAATCTCGCAGAGAAGGAAGAAGCTGCCTAAGACCATCAGCCTTTCGATGTGGTGACAATAGCCTGTTTTCAGCACATTTCGAATCACATGATCGACAGGTTCGATCCCGGTCGTCGCATCGTAACACGACCTGGGCATTGGATGGGTCAGGTTAAAAAAGTTGCTGGTCCGTTGTTGCCGTCCGCGTGTGAGGTAGACCAGTCGCATGAACTCTCGCCATCCGATGAGCTGGCGAAGAAATCCTTCGAGAGAATTCATGGGGACTCGATCTGCATGTCTGAGCGCGGCATCAACCACCTCACGCGGTGAGAGCAGGCCAATGTTGAGCATAGGTGTGATGACCGCGTGGAACAACACGGTTTCACGACTGGAGATTGCATCTTCATACTGACCAAAGTCGGCGAATCGATGTTGCAGAAAGTCGTCCAGCCAAGCTCGGGACTCGACGTGAGAAACAGGATACGGGAATGTCGTCTCCTCACCAAAATTGTTGCCAAATTCCGTTCTGACGAACTCGCGGGCTTTGGTCACGTACTGATTATCTGGTGGCAATCTCATCAGCGGCGGGGGTACGACCCCCTTCGGCAGTTTCTTGCGATTCTCGGCATCGAAACTCCACTTGTCGCCTGACGGTTTGCCATGATCCACCAGGATTCCCAAACGCTTGCGCTGTTCGATGTAGAAGTCAGTGAAGAAGAGCTTCTTTTTCTGCCCGACGTATGCATCAATGATCGTTGTTGACGTCAGGAAGTGTGGATCGGGGAGTACATTCAATTGTAATTTGTGAGCTAAACATGCGCTGGTCAGTTGACGCAAGAGCCAGTCGTCCGAGGGATCAACGACTTGGATGCTCGTGCACTTTGCCTTCTTCACGAGCGCCGCGATTTCACCCGTCGATTCGAG
The DNA here is from genome assembly GCA_037142165.1 of Schlesneria sp. Taxonomy (GTDB): domain Bacteria; phylum Planctomycetota; class Planctomycetia; order Planctomycetales; family Planctomycetaceae; genus Schlesneria. Next base: position 2,311 of record JBAXBD010000507.1, read on the forward strand.
TTGGTGTGATTCGACAATGATGCTGCGGGGGATTTGCTCCGCGTATCGACGCATCGTCGCACGGTGGAGCAATAACTTGAGTTTATGAAACGGGTATTGACGAAAGAACAAAGGATCTTCCACGAGGAAGACGACGTCGGCACCAACGAGCGCCGGGTGTTGTTCGAACAGTTGGTGAGGATATATCAACGCTGCCGTTCGCTTCATGGGTCATCTCGGGGGCAGGGTCCAGGTCGTATTGTGACAGACAAAGCTTACGATGATCGCCCGAATTGGAAACTCCATCGGCAGCGATCAAATCAAGTTCGCCACGGAACGACATGGAGATCACGGCATAATATAATAGAACTGAGCGTGGCTTTATGGCTGCCAGGGTTATTTACTCCGATCCATTTGTTCTTCTTTTCCGTGTTCGTTCTGTGTCATTCCGTGGCTACTTGCTCAGGGTCTTTTAATTTCACCGCCGTCAGCCATTGAATAGGAATCACCTTTGCCACGGAAGGACACGGAAATCACGGAAAAAAACAATAGGAATGAACTCGGCTTTATGCCTGCCAGAATTTTGTAATCAGATCGATTTGTCCTTCTTTTCCATGTTCCTTCTGTGTCATTCCGTGGCTGCCTTTTCGGGGTCTGTCGCACTCAATCAGTTCGCATTCCCCAACCAAAACTGTTCAATCCCTCATCATCTTCCGCATCGTCGTTGGCCGTGACAGGAGTGATTTCCATCGTCAAGAGGTTGACGGATTCGCGGGGTTCGGAATCATCAAATGGCCTCGAATGGAGATTCAGCACGAACGGATCACCGCAATACTGTCCAGCGACTCTCGTGTGCTTGGCGAAACGACCAGACTTGCCGTTATTTCGAGTCTCGACTGAATCCACAAGAACCCCCGGCTGATTTGCGAATTCCGCGATGTCGAATCTGAAATGGGCCCAGATTTTTTCTTGCTTGACCTGCCCCAAAACAATTTGAAACACGGGAGCAAGTTCAATGCACCACACATCATCCTGACAACGGCACGACCAATCGACCTGCAGACTGGGCGCCAGATATTGCCATCCATTTCGAACTGCGGTCTTGAAATTGTTTTCGTCGAATGGAAGTGTTTCTCGCCTTTCGCTCAGAAACTTCAGAGCAAGATCTCTCGCTTCGATCGAATTGTTTGTGATGGCATCTCGCACTCGAATCATCGCGTCGACTCGGGTTGGGTCAAGTTTTGCAATCAGGATCGACGCCTTGAGTGCCATACAGTCGTCCTCAATTTGATACCAGGGATCGAGGTACGGAATGGCGTCAACGGCTAATGGGCCAAAGTAGGGGAGTACGGCCAACGCTGTTTCTCTGACGGCGTCGTTCTCGTCGTCAAGACGCTCGATGAGTGCGGGAACTGCCACATCGGATTCAGGACGAGACGAGCCGAGAATTTGAATTGCATGTTTTCGGATTAGCCAATCCGGGTCCGCGAGACAGTCCATCAGGCCTGCGATGAAATTTGGTCCGAAATCTTCGAGTTGACTTAAATCCAACAATTCGTCGTCTTCATCTTCTGCCTCAACGATCAGTCGCAGCAGTTCATGACTCATGTCCTTCACCATTTGAGAAGCCATCTTTCCGTTTGGACTCTTAATGATTTTCCGCTTCTTCAGGCGGGCGTTTGGTGCTGGACTTTCGCCAAGTTATCACGACGGAAATCCAGAAGATCCGTTAGAAATATAGTCACGGCAGATTTCACGACAACAAATCTCAGGCTTCTCCGGTTCGGAGCCTCCATTGCCATGGATCTAGAAAGACCTTGAAGAGGAGGCGATGCCACGGACGGACACGGACGGAACACGGAAAAAAGGGAGAGATGGAACCGATACATCCTGAGTGCTGGCAGGCAGAAAACCGCGTTCAAGCGTCTTGTATTTTAATTCCGTGTCCTTCAGTGGCTACTTTTCGGAACCCTACTTTAACTGTGACTCGACGTAGTCATTGATCTCGTTCTGATATGAGTTGGAATCGATCATCGTCAAGCTGATGAAGATCGCCGCAAATATCAGGGAAAAGAGAACAATCAGAATGTTAAACGTCTTGTCGTGTCTGAGATGCATGAAGAAGACCGCGACAAGAACCGCCTTGATGGATGCGATTCCCATCGCGAACCAGATCTCGAATGATCCGAGAGAAAGCTTCGAGCCACAAACGGTCACAACTGTTAACACGATCAGCAGCGCAAAGGTACCAAGCAGCGATCCAATCGACCCGTGATGATCGTGTTTTGTAGCAGACTCGGTTGGTGCGATCACGTGCTCGTTCATCATCTTAATTCACCTCCTGGGTAGCGCCTTTCGGCAAGGCACGGAGACGTCGCTTCAATGAATCAAATAAAGTAGGGGAAAAAGGTAAATCCAGATGAGGTCAACGAGGTGCCAGTACAACCCGACGAAATCAACTGGCGCATAATATTCGGCAGAAAAATCACCTCGCCTGGCTCGGATCAGAACCCAGATGATGGCACCCATTCCCGCGAGAATGTGGATTCCGTGAAGTCCCGTCAGAGCAAAGTAAATACTGAAAAATACACCAGCGTCACGGGGCACAACGACCGTCTCACTGGCTGCCGCTCCATCG
>JBAXBD010000508.1:0-4916 GCA_037142165.1 Schlesneria sp.
TGAGAAGGGATCGTTCACCGGGGCGGAACGGAAACGGATCGGCAAGTTCGAGCAGTGTGATGGTGGAACATTGTTCCTGGATGAGATCGGCGACATGACGCCGCTGACGCAAACGAAAGTCCTTCGAGTCTTGCAGGACCAGCAGTTTGAGCGTGTTGGAGGCAACGAGATGGTTCGAACAAATGTTCGTCTGATCGCAGCTACAAACCGCAATTTAACAGAAATGATGGAGCTGGAAACCTTTCGGAGTGATCTTTATTACCGTCTCAACGTCTACACGATTCGACTTCCGCCGCTTCGCGAGCGAAACGGAGATCTGCCGCTTCTGATTAATCATTTTCTGAAACGATTCAGTCTGGAAGCTGGAAAGAATGTCAGCGAAGTCTCCCCCGAGGCAATGAAGCTTCTTTCGAATTACACGTGGCCAGGCAACCTGCGCGAGCTGCAGAGTGTCATGAAACATGCTGTCGTTGAAGCCAACGGACCAGTGGTTGTTCCTGATTTTTTGCCGGAAACTGTCCGTGAAGCGGCTAATGTGTCCGGGCCGACAGCCGGTTCCGATATCGATCTTATGACGGATGACGGGATCATTCGTTTCATCCGCAAACGGATTAAAGCGGGAACAGAGACTCTTTATGATGATGTGATCCAGCGGGTCGAACGAATTCTGCTGTTAGAACTTTTGCAAGAATTCGAAGGTAATATCAGTCGCGCCTCGGCCCTTCTCGGGATATCCCGTTCAACCCTTCGGACGAAACTCGCCGCACTGGGAATTAACCTTGACCGCTCCGTCCGCATGAACGAATAGCGTCGTCCGAAACCTCTGACTCGTGCGGTGTTTCTGAGTTACTTTATCGAACCCGACGGGTTGCGGCGCTTGCTCATCCCCACTGGCGACTTTGTCCGGTCATATGCGAAGTGGTCAATATTTTTCCAACTGGAGAAAACACAACCACCCGGTCATTCGATTCTCCGGTGATCAGGAATTTGTCAACGGCTAATTCTTGCGATTGAAGCTTTCTCTATCGAATCTCGCATACTTGGCACACGCTATGCGTCATGAACGACACGTCAACTTGTTCGTAAAAATGGCCTCACGTCGGAGACTGTGGAAACCCCTAACGCAAGCTTTATTCGTGTGGAGACAGGGCGATGAGCACATTCGATATCATACTGCATCCCACAGATTTTTCTGAGGATTCAGAAAGGGCATTCCAGCTTGCCTGTAGCGTCGCTCGCGATCAATTTGCTTCAATGGTTGTTGTTCATGTGCTGCCGCCAGAAACGTTTACTGATCGTGGGTCAGACGATATTGCGATCGACGAAGAACTCCCAATCGTTTGCGAATGTCGCGAACACTTTTGCCGGATGAAAGCCCAAGCCAGCGAAATGCCAATTTCGTTTCGACTTGTTCGGGGCTACTCAGTCGGTGCGATTCTGAACGTCGCTCACGAGGAAAACGCTGATTTAATTGTGATTGCTTCACATCAACACAGTCGGTTCCACCATCAGGTACACGGTAGCGTTGCCGAGGGGCTTCTCAGGCAAACACATTGTCCCGTGTTGGTTCTGCGACACCCCACTCAAAGCTTGTCACCACCAACGTTGCCTTTGGATGCTCAGAAATCCTGAACCTGTTTTTAAAGCTGTCAATCGTCGACTTTCCGAAATGTCCCGTTGGAATTGAAACCCAACAAGGAGTACATAGTTATGATCATCTCGATTCGAAAAATTCTGTTTCCAACGGACTTCAGCGAGCCGGCAAACGAGGCAAAGCAGTATGCCATGTCGCTCGCAGATCGATTTGGTGCTGAACTTCATTTGCTGCATGTCGTTCCATTGGTCGTCCCCTACCCTGACGCAGCGTCACCCTGGGTCATGGCGGAAAACGAGATGCAACGACAGGTCGAGTGGTCTGATAAGCGACTTGCCAATGAAATCGACTCCACGTGGTCTCAAACACATGTTGTCATCCACAATGCGGTGATGGGGCTGGCCGTCGACGAGATCCTGAGCTACGCCAAAGAGCATGAGATTGACCTGATTGTCGTTGGTACACATGGTCACTCGGGACTCGCCCGTTTATTAATCGGTTCCGTCGCCGAAAAGCTTGTGCGCACCGCAAGCTGCCCCGTCCTTACGGTCCATCCTAAAGGGCATCAGTTCCTGATCGATCCGGTGGCAGATGGAACAAACCAAAGTTGAGTCTGAATACGAGTTAGCTTGTCATCATCGTTGTCCGGAAGCAATTTAAGGATCGCGATAAGCGGTTTGGCATTATCCATAGCGAATTCACTTTACAAAAGTGGAGTTTTCCATGTTCAAGATTCTTGTTCCGACCGACTATTCAAATTGCAGTATTGCAGCCCTCAAACAAGCAGGAGCATTGGCGCGTGGCGCGGAGGGAATGCTTCTGATCATGCATGTTGTGGAAAATGGTTCAGTTCCAGCCCCCGACGCCGAGCAGGATCCGTTGCATAAAGAGATGAATGTTTTGCTTCAGTCCTTTTCTGAAAGTAAGCCGCCGCTTCGCTACGAAGAACGGTACGTCGAAGGGATTCCTGTTTCCGCCATTTTGTCCGTAGCCGTCGAAGAAAAGGCTGACTTGATCGTGATGGGGACAACGGGTCGTTCCGGGTTGAAACGCTTGATTTTGGGGAGCGTCGCGGAAGAAGTCACAAGGCGCGCCCCCTGCCCGGTCCTGACAATAAAAGCCTTGAAAGAAGAACCAGATGGAGAAGCTGCTGCGTCCATCTGGCAGAACTGGACGACGATCTCCCAACCTCCGGCAACGTCGAGTCCGATAGAACTGCTGACATCGGCTGAGATTAATGACAACCCGGCATTGGCGTTAATCTCGCGAGCCATTTCGGCTCGAGCAACAGATATTCACATTGACCCCTCCAGCAAGGAATACACAGTCAGGTTTCGTATCGATGGGAAGCTGTCGAACTTTTGCCGACTAAGCAACGAAGTGGGACGCGCGATCTTAATGCAGCTTAAGGTGATGGGGAACCTGGACATCGCAGATCCGTTCCATCCCAAAGACGGTCGACTGGCGTTGCCCGATGCACTGAATGATTTCGAAGTCCGAATTACAGCAGTCCCGGTCGTTGACGGTGAAGCGATTTCGCTAAGAGTCCTGTCGCGTCATCGCCTGATGCGATCAATGGATCAACTGGGCCTTTCCACGAACGCACAAGCCCGGATTGAACAGATCCTGCGACATGGCGAAGGAATTGTTCTCGTTACGGGACCGACAGGTTCCGGGAAAACGACGACACTTTATTCGATGCTGCACCAGATGGATAACGGGACACGGCATATCGTTACCATCGAAGATCCTGTCGAATACAATATTGCGACGTTTCGACAAATATCTGTCGACACGAAACATGGAATCTCGATGACCAGCGGACTGAGGACACTGCTTCGGCTTGATCCCGACGTCGTTCTGGTCGGTGAAATCCGCGATGCGGAAGCGGCTGAAACAGCAATGCGCGCCGCAAGTTCTGGCAAATACGTCTTCAGCAGCCTGCACACACGCGACGTCGCCTCAACCGTGACGGCCATTCGAGATTTGCACATCGACAATCGGTCGCTGGCTGGAAATCTTGCCGGGATCATCTCGCAACGCTTGATGCGGCGCCTCTGTTCGGAATGCTCGATTGCGACATCTCCCACGGAAGCGGAAGCAGCAGTGTTTCGGGCAAATGATCTCGAGCCTCCCAAAGAAATCCGTCACCCGGTCGGCTGTCCGCGATGCCGTGGTACCGGGTATTACGATCGGATTGGTTTGTTTGAGGTTGTTACCTCAGAAGACGACATTATCCACGCGATCAACGATGGAAAACCAGAAAACGAATTACGACGCCTGATTCACGAACGGGGAATACACACACTTCAGAAAGACGCTTTGCAAAAGGCCGCTGAGGGAGTCGTCAGTCTTGAAGATTGCAGTGCGATGATGGTCATTGAACTGGCCACTCAAGCTGCGGTCGTGAGTTGACTCGAAGTCATCGAGTCCCCTTGCTGACGATTTCCTTTAATTTTTGGGCCAGCCGATGTCCTGCTAATACGACTCTCCGTTCAGCGACTTGCTTCGCATCCTTCATCGCTTCAGCGGAAAGACTTGGCACATCGCTTTGGGGGATAATGCCTGCATTGAATTTTTCCCACAAAACAAGTTTCAGGCGACCTTCCTGGTACACATGAGTTTTCGCAGCCGCATAACTTTCGCCAGCCCATGAAACAAAACTCGGATGACTCTGAAGTTCGAGAAGTTGCTGCGACGATAACGCAGGGTCGTGCGTCAGTCGCTCGGAATTCTTACAAACCTGGTCAAAGTGCGAATCCGTCGAAAACATTTCGTCCCAGAACCAGTGCAGGTTCTTAGGCATGGAATTGAGATCGGCCCGGATTGCCAATTTGTTTCCACCTTGATCCCCGTGCGGAGGTTCAGGAAACAGGCTGGGGTCAATGAGTGCGACAGTATGCAGCGGCTGATGAAGATCTCCGACGAGATGAAACAGCCAGGTCATTCGGACTGCTCGGTTCTGATCGTCGCTGACTCCTGGGACTCGACCATCATCAACCATCGTCCGACCAGTCAGGATTTCCCGGCAGAGGTCAAGTTGTTTCAGAATATTGGTCTCATTCGGAAGTTGCTTTTCCGGCAATTCTGAACTCGCCTGTCCTGCGGTGTATGGATAATTGACATAATGCCACGGGCCGCGATGAAACTTGTAGAGCGGATGATTGGGGATCTCGTCAATGGAAATCGACTTCGGTGGCCTCACGTAGTCAGACCAGACAGAGGCTCGCAGGAAAATCCATTCATCCTCTGTTGCCTCGGCAGGACGGTCCTTCAACAGCAGTGAATCAACATGCGGATGCTGCCGAAGTATGCGTACCAC
>JBAXBD010000509.1:0-4907 GCA_037142165.1 Schlesneria sp.
TGATTCGAAAAGACCCATTGCTAAAGTGTGGAGGCTTTAGATGCGATTGCCCTGGCTGAGCGGCGACGGTGGCCATGTAGCTTCCCTGTTGATCGAGCCACTTGGCGTCCCCCTTTTCCGGGATGCCGTAGCTGATAAAGACCGGCCTTGGGGCGCACAGGGCGATTAACTGATGCGCATCAACCGGAATGTCACCGGCGTTCCGACTGCCGAAGCCTGCTTCAGCGGCTCCGTACTTCAAAAAATTACCGGCCATCCAGTGGTATTCGCCTGAACCGGTGAGATTCTCGACCGCTTCACCGAAGTTACGACGATGGAGCTTGGCTCCACCTTCACCTGATGAGGCCACCAGCGCGGCGGCAAACCGCTGATCGAAGGCCATCGTCACCAATGCTGCTTTACCGTAACGTGAGACCCCTTCGATACCGACTCGTTTCGCGTCGAATGCAGGATTCGTTTCGAGATAATCCAGACCGCGTGATGCGCCCCAGGCCCAGGCTCGCAACGAGCCCCAATCATCGGGCTTACGAGGTTGGCCCTTGTTGGTCAGGCCGATAATTCCCCGCGTCAAACCTTCTCCGTTATCGGGTTGAATACTGTTTGGGATCAGGAAGGCATAACCCCAGCCTGACCTGGCAAGAATCTCTTGAGGGATTGGAACCGTAAATCGAAATGGGGGACGAGCAGGAGCGGGCGTACCGGAACGGGGCCATCCGAACATGCTGAACATCATCAGAACCGGAACCGGTTTTTCGGCGAACTTCGGTCGCCCGACTTTGAATTGAATTTTGACGTCGATCTCCGGACAACCAGAGTTGTCAGCGACTCCTTCGAGCGTGGTCTCGATCATCGGAGTTTCGCCGATCGTAATTTCCTTTTCCTCAATGACGTTCCAGGTCACCTTAGGTGTTGTCGCAGGGACTCGTCCGATCACTTCCTTTTCGAAAAGTTCCACAATTTCTGGACGTCGGCGTTCGACCCATTCTTCTTTTGTTTTGATAACGGTTCCGTCCTGGCAAACGAGCAGTTCGGGTAGATGAGGAAACGGGTTTGCAAGCGCCTCATTAAAATTCGCATGATTCGGAGCCGATTCGTTTCCATTCGGCCCTGGACGCAGTTTGGTAATCCCAAGCTGCATCAGCATATTCTGATGATCTTCCTTCGTCGTGAATTTCACGATGCCGGTCGGCGGGTTGTCTTGAGCCTTGATCGGCGCAATCCAGATCTGACTCAGGCCGGACACGGTCAGGATGATCAATAAACGCGTAAGTCGATTCATCATTGTCCTTATTTCAAAGACTGCAGGTACGCAACCAGGTCCGCTAACTGTTCAGTCGTCAGATTGGCGACGAGCCCTTCTGGCATCGCCGAGACTTTTTTGATCAGCCGTTCTTCGACGTCGGCCTTCTTGATCTCGCGTCGCGCACCGTCCGATTCTTTGATGATTGTCGTGTCAGACCGCTCGCTCACGACGAAGCCGTTGAAGACTCGTCCGTCGACCAGCACGAACTGATAAGTTTCATAACCTTGAGCCAGCTTGGCACTCGGCTTCAGAACCGACTCGACCAGTTCACCCGGTTTGTATCGTTTGCCGATTTCGAACAGATGCGGTCCCTTCGGCGTCTGACCATCGGCCGTCGTATGGCATGCCACACACGATTGGGCTTTAAATATTGCCTCTCCCTTGATGGCGTCGCCGTTTGTCGCCAGTGCTCGCTGGCTGGCGGCATCGACATTCATGTTTCCAATCTGGTTTGGATTGGCCGGATCAGCCTTGGGGACCACGATCTTCATTTCGGGTTCTTTACTGGCCAGATCCGCCTCGTTGGGAATCCCACTCAGTGAAACACCGTGCCGCGAAAGTTCGCGTTTGTAGTAGGCGATGGTTTCCGGATCGCTGTCTGTGATGGCTGTCGTCAGGACCGTAGCAATTCGTGGACTCATCTCCCATGGAACGCGATCGAAGTACGGCCCTGTATTATCTGGACGGATGCCCCACCATGAACCATCATAGTCCGCCTCGCGATTGTAAAGACGTATCAGTGTGATCAGGATCCCTTTACGTAATTTCGGTGTTCGAGCCACACCCAATCGCTTGATCAAGCCTTCCACCCCTTTCCGATCATGCACGTACCGCAAGGCCCAGAGAGCTCCTTCTGCGTAAGGACCGTCGAGTGCTTCAAGACAAGCGTCGACCGCCTGAAGACTCACTATCGCACGAACAGCGAGGTGCGGTACGACTCGACCTGGGTCAGGCTGGTTCTGAAGTGGTCGCTGCGTCGGCATCACCGATCCAGGCTCGCGAGCGGTTAGCGGCAGAATTTCCCTGACGACATCGGGATTATTCAGCCGGCCAAGGCTGATCAGCGATTGTGCTCGAACACGCGGCGATAGATCGCTAAGAGCGTCGACAAAAGGTTTTGTTTCAAGCCCTTTCAATTCGGTCTTGCGATCGGTTAAGGCACGCAAAGCGAACTCGCGAATTGCAGTGTCATCCGCCAACTTTATTAGAGCAGGTTGCGAATCTTGCCCATCAAGTTGCTTCAGGGTAAAGATCGCCGCAACGCGAGCTTCTAAAGACAGTTTGGAATCCGATGCGAGAGCCACCAGCCCTTTTGTCGTTTCAGGATTTTTCTTCCGAGCCAGGATTTCCCCTTGAGCATGATGCCGGGTGACCGATTGAGGTTCTGAAAGATACTGCATCAGATCGCCGATCGAAGCCCGCTTCAGATCGGGAAATGGACGTGATTCCAGTCCCTTGGGTGTAACACGAGCCACAAAGCCGATGTTTGGACCGACGTAAACAGCCGCTTCCCCGCCTCGCCAACTCGCGACATACAGTCGACTCCGTCCATCGATATCCATCCCTGTTGCTCGCGGAATTTGAACGAAGACTTCCTGCTTCAAATCGAACGTTGGTCCATTTGCTGTCAGCTCATGCCGGTAAACTTCGCTGCGACCCCAGTCGCCGGTCAGCAGCGTATTTCGATAGGGGACAGGCCAACGAGGATTCTGAATAAACAGCCCGCCAGTTCCGCCGCTGTTTCCAAAAGTCCCCAGTGTGGGCATGATCTCATCAGTGAAGTTCGCAAAGAGCTGAGTGTATCCGTAAAGTGCCGACTGTTTCAGCAGGCTGACACGAGTGTCCCAGCCGGCCCCGTCATTGGTATTGTCACGAGTGAAGATATTCAAATACGGATCAATCGCCAGATCGAACGGATTGCGCAGACCCGTGCAATAGATTTCCATTTCTGTGCCGTCTGGTCGTACTCGAACGATCCCACCACCTCGCAGAACGAGCGTTTGTCCATCCTTTCCTTTAGCCTGCTTGATGCCGTAGTCGCCGACACCGATGTACAGCCAGCCATCGATCCCCATCCGAACGCAATTGGTCGTGTGATCACCCCCTCGATCTGTGATCTGGTTCGTGGTCAGTCCTGTCACCAGCACATCTTGTGAATCAGAAACACCGTCGCCGTTCGTATCCTCGAAGACAGACAGATCCGGCGGATGCATGACCCAGACTTTTCCATTACGAAACGTCACACCGCGTGGGTGTTCGACCTTGGCGAAGACTGTCACGTCGTCGGCTTTGCCATCGTCGTCTCGATCGACGCAGCGAAGAATCCGTCCGCCCCCCGGTGTTCGCCCGAGTGATCCTTGTTCGTCCACGGCAACGTAAACGGCTCCTGTCGGTTCGCACGCAATCGCGACCGGATAACTGACCTTGGGAGGAGCGGCAAATAGCGTCGCTTCAAACTCCAGTGGAACATGGACATTTTCACGAAAACCCGCTTCGTCAATCGGCTGAGTCGCCGCGTTGTTTCGTTGCGGTGGACCAAAGTTGAATGGTTGGGGAACGTACCCGTTGCTCTTCCCATTGAGCTGCGTCGCGATGGAAGCAAACCGCTTTTCGGCAAATGCCTTGATATCTGGCGGTTGCGGGCCAACCGGTCCAGGACCAAAACCCGCTGCTGGAGCACGCCGTGCTGCAACAGCCTGTTGCTCTTTATCTCGAATGTTTTTGGTCGCGTTATCGACGGTTGCGGCGGCTTTGAGGAGCTTATCCTTCGTAAACACCGTTGAGGAAAGGACACCAAGCAACTCTCGATATCGATCCGCGTTGGCTTTGACGGTCAGTAGTCGATCTGGCAGTTTGTTTTCACCAGGATACGGCTTCATCACGCTGAGATCCATCAGTTGATCAGGCGATCCGAACAACATGAGATTGGCGAACGAGAATTCCAGGTCACCCGGAATGAAATGGAATTGTTTTGTCTTTGCGTCGAGGTAAAGAGTGTAGTTGTGCCCGAGAGCCAGGAAGCTTTCCAGATTGGCCGTGAGTGCATTCGCCGCCATGAACTTGAGAAACTCGTCGATATCAATAAACGAAGTGACTTGCTTTTCAAATTCTTCATCCGAGGCGGTGTTGACCAGTTTTGCAAACGCAATGACTCGCTTTTGTTCCTCGGGAGTGGCGTCGCGCATTGGTCGATATTGTCCCTTGTAGGGCTCCCAGTTCTCACCCAGATCATCAATGCCTCGAACGCGAAACGGCTTCATGGCAAGGCCATCGTCCGAACCGAACTGCTCGCCAAAGAATCTGGCGTCGACATCTTCCACGACAGTGTAAAGGCCGAGATATTCTTTATCGTGCTTACCCGGAACGGTCAGGGTCACTTCAGCGAACGCGGTTCTCGGTGCCGAAACGCCGAAGGCACGGAAGACGGAAAGCGACAGTGCTTGACGGGCCTTTGATGGATCAAGCGGCATGGCGTGCAGGTTGACAGCAGACAGACCGCCAAACTTCTGTGGTTCGAACTTGTCAAATGCGATTTTCAGCGGACGCTTTATGTTCGCCGCAGAGACCAGGTAAGTCATGTCACCGGCATACCGGATGCCAACCC
>JBAXBD010000510.1:0-4906 GCA_037142165.1 Schlesneria sp.
CGACGTCGATCCGTCAGAAAAGCGCACCACGCGGCGACTCCCTCGCCCGTCAATGCCGAAACGGGCATCACGGGCAGGCCGGCATGAACGCGATGAGCATCCTCCGTCACGGCACTCACGGAAAAGGGAACGTAAGGCAACAGGTCGATCTTGTTGACGACACAGGCCTGACTCGTACGAAACGCCTTGGGATATTTACCCGGCTTGTCGTCCCCCTCGGTGACGCTCAGCACCACCACACGAAGGTGTTCGCCCAGATCGTGCGACGCGGGGCAGATCAGGTTCCCAACGTTCTCAATGATCAGGAACTCGATCCCGCGTGCGTTCAGTTGTTCCCAACCTGCCAGCACAAGCGGCAACTCCAGATGACAAGCCCCACCCGTCGTCAGTTGCTTGACTGGAACATAGGGAGCCAATCGCTCGGCATCACGATCGGTCGCAATGTCTCCCACAAGGACCGCTATACGTGGCCGATCGGCCCAATTTTTCGCCATCGCCTGCAGCAATGATGTCTTTCCGGCACCAGGCGACGAGATCATGTTCACACACAGGATGCCACGGTCCGTAAGCGATTGTCTCCACGCCGCGGCTTCCGCCCTGCGGCGACTTTGCAGATCAACCTGAATTGGAATCGTTTCAATAGTCACGGAACCCCTCATCATCGTTTTCCTGGATATTTGGCGTAACGGCCAAACGATGTCAACTCGGCAGTGGGAAATTTCTGTGTTGCCATCCCGAATGAGGCACCGTTGCTGCGTTGTTTTTGCTCCCGGCAGTTTGGATTGTGACTCACCAACAGTCATCACCGGGATTCTTCATCCAAACAGACGCGTCGGACCTGCGAACCGGCTTTAATTTCCGATTCGCTCGACAAATAGATACTTGCTGTTGCGTCGTTGAGCCCGGTGGGCAAGAATGGGATTCCACGAAATTTATTCCCCGAGTATTCATGCGAGAATCGGTTTTGTGATCGCTGCCTATTGACGGTATTCGTAAGGGGAGTTTCCCATGACAAGTTCCTCCATTGATGCGTACGCAGCCACGGCTTCGATTCCGGGCGAGCTGAAAGTCATTCAAGACGCGACCTGTACCTTTTGTGGATGCGTTTGTGACGACATCGACTTGACTGTGAAAGACGACCACATCATTGAGGCCAAACGAGCGTGCGTACTCGGTAAGGCGTGGTTCCTCAATCACCATAACGATGGTCGTGCCAGTTGCCACATTGAAGGAAAACCCGCCACCCTCGAAGAGGGCTATGACCGGGCGGCGAAGATCCTGACATCAGGCCGGTATCCCATCGTCTACGGATTGAGCGATTCACCGTGTGAGGCTCAACGAGTCGCGGTCAGTATTGTTGACTGGATCAAGGGAACCATCGATACGACGACGAGCGTCTGTCACGGTCCATCCGGCATGGCGTTTCAGGGTGTCGGTGAGGTGACCTGTTCGCTGGGTGAAGTGGCCAACCGGGGGGACATGATCATTTTCTGGGGTGCGAATCCTGCCGAAAGTCATCCTCGTCACTTCACTCGATACAGCCTGATGCCGAAAGGGATGTTCCTGCCGAATGGTCGTAAGGATCGAACGTGCGTTTTTGTCGATGTTCGTAAAACCAAAAGTGCCAAAGCGGCGGACATCTTTTTACAGATAAAGCCCCGCAAAGATTTTGAAGCCCTGTGGAGTTTGCGAGCTCTGGCGAAAGGGATCGAACTCGACCCCGAACTTGTCCTTCGCGAAACCGGGGTGGAATTGTCTGCCTGGCAGGATCTGATGGATCGAATGAAAGCCGCCAAGTTCGGCGTGATTTTCTTCGGCATGGGACTGACGATGACACGAGGCAAACATGCCAACACGGAAGCACTGCTGGCATTGACTCGTGATATGAATGCCTACACTCGATTCGCGGCGAAACCGAACCGAGGGCATGGAAACGTTTCTGGTGCCGACAATGTCGTGTCGTGGCGAACAGGATACCCCTTTGGTGTCAATCACTCTCGTGGATACCCGCGATTCAATCCGGGTGAATACACGACGTCCGACACGCTGGCCAATGGCGAGGCTGATGCCGCGATGACGATCGCCTGCGACCCGATGGCCAACTTTTCGCAACCGGCTCGCGAACATCTCGCCTCGATCCCGCTGATCTCATTGGATACGAAAGAGACGCCAACGACGCGAGCCGCAACGGTTGCGTTCACGGTCGCAACGTATGGTATCAACACGGGGGGCACCGTCTACCGCATGGATGATGTCCCGATCCCGCTTCGCCCGGCCTTCCAATCGCCTCATCCGAGCGACTTCGAGGTACTGACAGCGATCGAAGAACGGGTGAAGAAGATCATGGGAATCACCGAATAACGTTGTTCAGCTTGCCATTCACGCTGTGGGATCTCCAACTCGTGGCGCGTCGGACGGTTATCCCTGAATTTTGACAACTTGTGAGTTGGAATGACTGCAATCGAATACACGAAGGTTTCTCAGGGGACGGTTTACGATCCTGCCAACGGTGTCGATGGACAGGTGCGAGACCTCTGGATCGCCGACGGCCGAATCGTTGATGCTCCAGCCGATCCTGGTGCTCGTCCCGCTCGGATCATCGACGCCAGCGGGCTAGTCGTCATGCCTGGCGGAATCGACATGCATTGTCATATCGCCGGTCCGAAGGTCAACGTCGCCAGGAAAATGCGTCCGGAAGAAAAGCGCAAGGGTGAGCAGATTTCGGGGACAAGCAACACTCACAGCGGCACGATGGGAAGTGTCCCCAGCACTTTTGCCACGGGATACAAGTACGCCGCACTCGGTTATACGACCGCGTTTGACGCTGCCGTACCGCCGCTGGGGGCTCGTCATGCGCATGAAGAATTTGACGATACGCCCTGCCTCGACAAGGGCTTTTATGTCCTGATGGGGAATAATCATTATGTCATGCAGTCACTGCAGCGGAACGAACCGCAGAAACTGAAAGCGTTTATCGGTTGGCTTCTTGCTGCGACGAAGGGTTTTGCACCCAAGCTCGTTAATCCGGGCGGGGTTGAAGTCTGGAAATCCCACCAGGCCGGGAATGTCAGCGGCCTGGATCAGGCGGTCGATCACTTCGATGTCACCCCGAGGCAGATCATTCGCGGAGTTGCTCAAGCGGCAAACGAACTTGGACTCCCTCATCCCGTGCATATCCACTGCAACAACCTTGGAATGCCTGGAAACTGGGAAACAACACTCGAAACGATGAAGGCACTCGAAGGGTTTGGCGGCCACATCACTCACGCTCAATTCCACAGTTATGGTGGCGGCGACGGTGACGAGAACACTTTTAACAGCAAGGTGATTCAACTGGCCGACTACGTCAATACACACCCGAACATGACTGTCGATGTCGGTCAGGTCCTGTTTGGTGAAACGACCAGTATGACCGGCGACGGTCCGCTCGGCTATTTCGTCTCGAAAGTTTATGGCGGCAAATGGTTCAGCAGCGACACCGAAATGGAATCGGGCTGCGGAATCACTCCCATCAAGTACAAGAACAAATCGCTGGTCCATGCGCTGCAGTGGGCGATTGGACTCGAATGGTATTTGTTGGTGGAAGATCCGTGGCGAGTCGTCATGAGCACCGATCATCCAAATGGAGGATCGTTTCTGGCGTATCCACAAATCATTCGCCTGTTAATGGACCGGACGTATCGCCGCGATATCCTGCAAACGTGCCACCCGATGGTGCGCGAACGGTCAACGCTGTGGGATCTTGATCGCGAGTATACGCTCAACGAAATCGCCATCATCACCCGAGCCGGACCCGCTCGCATCCTCGGATTGAAAGACAAGGGACATCTTGGTCCTGGTGCAGATGCCGATATCACGATCTATACTCCGCACGAGAACAAGGAAATCATGTTCGAAATGCCGAGAGTCGTTATCAAAGCAGGTCAGGTGATCGTCGAACAGGGCGAAATTCGGCATACCCCGATCGGCAAGACTCTGCACGTTGACCCCATTTATGATCACGAGGTTGAACCCGATATCCAGCAATGGTTCGAAAAATACTATTCCATTCGCTGGCGGAATTATCCGGTTGACATCAGCTATCTGCACGAATCGGCTGTCGTACCACCCCGCATTTGAACAGTCCCGAATAACACAAAACATAACGCGTTCCTGGATTTTTTGATGACATCCGAAATCACTACGTCACCCCAAATCCTCAGACTGAATGACGTCGAGATCGTGGATACGTTTGCTGAAGCGTTCCCAATCAAGGCGACTCGTCTTGTGATTACCGCCATTAATGAGCGGTGGGCCATGACAGCCGCTTCCGTGCTGTGTGGTAACGCGACCAGCGTTATTGCCTGTGATGTCGAAGCGGCAATCGAACGGACAATTCCCGCCTCAGAAACGCCAGACGGTCGACCAGGTGTTGCCGTGCTTGTTTTCGCCTTCACACTGGACGGTCTCGCCAAGTCCGTCCAGGGCCGCGTTGGGCAGTGTATCCTCACTTGTCCCACAACAGCGTGTTATAACGGGATTGAAGGTTGCCCCAAGGAAAAACGAATCCGCGTCGGGGGAGCGATCCGGTACTTCGGTGACGGATTTCAAAAGGCCAAGAAACTCGACGATCGCCGCTACTGGCGAATCCCTGTCATGGACGGTGAGTTTCTCTGCGAAGACTGGTTCGGCACAATCACCGGTGTTGCCGGTGGAAACCTGCTGATCTGCGGAACCAATGCCCTGGCAGCCCTGCTGGCAACGGAATCGGCCGTCGAAGCCATGAGAACCGCACCTGATATCGCATTACCATTTCCGGGTGGAATGGTTCGTTCAGGCAGCAAAGTCGGTTCGAAATACGCCAAGCTCAAGGCCAGTACAAACGACGCCTATTGCCCCACTCTACGAGGCGTGACAAAGTCAGAAT
>JBAXBD010000511.1:0-4893 GCA_037142165.1 Schlesneria sp.
GAACGTAATTTTGGTGCCAGTCGTGTCGCTTTTCCCCAACTTCTTAAGATCGGTTGTGGGCTTACCGCGAGCGAAATCCATGGTCCAGACGTGTCCTTCGCGACGGACTTCTGCTTCCAACCATTCTGCCAGTGCATTGACCGACTTGATTCCCACGCCGTGCAGTCCGCCCGTACCGACTTTATAACCCCCATCCCGGTTGAATTTTCCTCCGGCGTGAATGCTTGTCAGCACAACTTCCAACGCGGATTTATTATCTTCTTCGGGCATCGGCCCAACCGGAATGCCACGTCCGTCATCAGAAACCGATACGCTGCCGTCGGCATGAATGACGACGGAAAGGTGCGAGGCATGACCGTTAGCACATTCGTCAATACAGTTGTCGACCAATTCGTAAACGAGATGGTGCAGCCCCAAAGTCGTCGTATCGCCGATATACATTGCAGGTCGATGCCGAATCCCTTCAAGCCCTTTCAGGGCTTGAAGATGTTCGGGGCCGTATTCGCTGTTGGCGGTTGTGCCTGCTGAATCTGAAACAGTCGTTTTCGAGGAATCACTCGGGTTTTCGTTCGTCGGGTCGGCCAAAGTAGGTCTCCATCTCTGAGTGAACAGCAACTGATCGAAGTCGTCTTGAATCAGATGATGTTGCAGTAGAAGTTACATTCCGCTCAATTTGAATTTCAGAGTTCGAATCTTCAAATGGGGGTATTGTTGTGAAAGCCGTTGTGTCAGTTCCGGTCCCTGGAATGAGTTCAGTTCGTTAAGAAGCGGGGCGTTTTCTACCGAGACCGTCAGGGTCCCTCGACTGATCTTTTGAGGCCGAGTTTGAGCTGCCAGTTCGGGGCCAGCAACCTGTTTCCAGGCCTCTTCCAATTCGTTGTCACTACGAACCCGAGCAAAGCCTCGGATTGCGATCAGTTCGCTGAGTGCGGCAGAGAGTGGAAGTGGATCACGAGCAACCATGCGTGCGATCTAAGCTAGACGTTTTTTGGTTTGAGTTTGCTTCGAAGCCATGACAGATCTCAGCGATCTCTGGAGAGTGGCATCACCACATAGGTGTAATTGTCGTCCGTGACTAAAGCTGCTCGATCATCATGGCTGATCAGTTTCAAGTGAAATTGCGATCCCGCATCAAGCACCTTGAGGAAGTCGGCCACGTATCGAGGATCAAATGTGATTGTCATTTCAGGGCCGTCATAGGCGATCGGCATTTCAATCTTGGACTGACCAATGTCCGCTGCCTGGCTGTTTAATCGAAGCGTTCCTTTACCAAATTCAAAATCGACTCCGCGGCTTTCTTCGCTGGTGACAATCATGGCCTGTCGAACTGCCGAGAAAAACGGCGCGACAACCATATCGATTGTCGAGTTATAGGAATCGGGAACGACTTTTCGGTAATCCGGGAACCGACCCTGAACCAGTTGGCTGGCAAACGTAGTTCCCATGCAGCGGACAACGATGTCATTCTGGTGCAATGCGATATGCGCTTCACCCGTCCCGTCACCGAGGCTTTTTTCGATCAGCCCCATCGCTTTCGATGGAATTACGGGAGAAACGGCAGGAATCTCGGGTCTTCCGACTACGCTTGAAGCGGCTGTCACGACCGCCAAGCGGCGACTGTCAGTTGCGGCCAATGTCAGCTTTTCGGGGCCGAGTTCCATTTGAATTCCACCGAGGGCATAGCGAGTGCTCTCGCTATCCGTGGCAAAAATGGTTCGGCGAATCATCAATCTCAGAGCTGCGGCAGGTACGACGAAATAATCGACGTCCTCAAAAGTTGCCACAGGAGGAAAGTCGGCAGGATCTTCAGCCGACAATCGAAATTCGCTATATCCACAACGAATCCAGGTGGCATCCCCTGTCACTTCCAATTTGACGACATCGTCGGTCAATTCACGAAGGACAGAAAGGACACGCGAGGTGGGAAGCAGCGCTTCGCCGCGAGAATCGGATTCGACATCGGGAACATCGCATCGCATTCCGATTTCACTGTCATTGCCGATGAGCGTTGCTTTACCGCCACCCACTTGCAGTTTGACGTTCTTGAGAATGTCTTTCGTGGTACGGGTTGGCACGACGCCAGACACGGTTTGAAACGCCGCCGTTAATGAGTTTCGCTGGCAGGTCAGTTGCATAGTTATGAGCGGATCTCGAGTAGTATTGACGATCCCGATAAACGGGATTTTTGACCGGATTTCGGCAGCAGTTTTGTCCCGTCTGCCGGACCGTGAATTCTATCAGAAAAGGACCGATTTCGCACCCAATCAGCAGCGACAAATTCAAGTTTTCCATGACGAAGCGGAAATTCGTTGAGTCGTGGACAATTTCCGCTGCCAACTCATGAAATTCGCCGTTTAAATGACTCAATTCTGGCGGATCTGTTGTATTCATCGAGCTTCCAAGTTACGAATCGTTCGAAGAAAATGAACAACAACACGGCCTCAAGACCTCCACGGTCACTGAACTTGTCATGTGTGGCCGTTGCGTTCGTTATGACTACTTTTTTGTCTGCTAACTCGATTCCAACCGAACCCGAATTCCACCGGTGAAATAACGTTATGCCCAAGTGTGTCTTGCCGCTGGCAATCGCATGAGAACTGCTTCGCCATGACGTTGACAACTTCACGCCATTCACTCGCTGCGACGGCGACTTTTTGAAAGCTCTTTAATGAACATTCGATTCCAGGTTTTGATCGTCACATTGCTGGCGTGCACAATCGCTACTGAAAATCTCAGGGGAGAAACATTGCCCGATCATGCGCCGCAAAGCGAGGCAGGGGTTAAGCTTTCCCCGGTTCAAGCGGTCGTGCTTGGAATTGTGGAAGGGGCAACCGAATATCTTCCTGTCAGCTCAACGGGCCACTTAGTGATCGCGCAGCATCTGATGGGAATGAGTGGAGAGGGGCAGCAAAAGAATGCGGCCGATTCGCTGGCTATTTGTATTCAAATCGGTGCCATTTTTGCCGTCGTCCTGCTGTACTTTAGTCGGATCAAGCAAATGGTCACAGGAATGCTTGGTCGGGACAAAGAGGGCTTCCGACTGCTTGTTAATCTCATCATCGCTTTCTTGCCGGTGGCGATCATTGGCGTGCTTTTCAAAAGTTTGCTCAAGAAACACCTGCTTCATGTCCTTCCGGTTGCAGTGGCACTTTTCGTGGGTGGCGTCATCATTTTGGTGCAGGCATTTCTGAACAAAAAGTCCGATGACGAGACCGGGAAAGATCTCACGCAGATGTCGTGGAAAGATGCTTTGTTTGTCGGAGTTATTCAATGTTTCGCTCTGTGGCCTGGATTCAGTCGCAGCCTTGCGACGATTCTTGCCTGTCGATGGGCCAATGTCCGCATGATGGCAGCTGTTGAATTCAGCTTCCTGCTGGGATTAGTCACCTTGTCGGCAGCCACCGTCTACGAAGGCTTGAAGCACGGAAAAGAAATGATCGCCGAATATGGAGTGACGATGCCCATGTTGGCTTTGGTGACGGCTTTCATCGCGGCGGTGATCAGTGTGAAATTTATGGTCACTGCATTGGGCAAATACGGACTGACTCCATTCGGTTATTACAGGATCTTGTTGGCCATCGTTTGCCTTTGGTGGCTTTAATCACACGATTTGTGATTTCAGTTCGCCGTTTTGGATAAATTTATGCAGCCATTCAATTTTGAACCCAGATTGTCTCGCCGTACTTGCCTGAAAATGGCAGTCGGATTCATGGGATGGGGTGGCTCAATAAGTCTCAGATCATTAGCGGCCGAATCGCCTGATGTGATCATAGAAGACATTCGAGTCATCAGTTGGAAGCCGCCGCTGTACCATGGTTGGCCCACATTGACTCGACGTAAAAACGGCGAACTGCTGCTGGCATTTTCCGGTGGGCGAGAGTCGCACGTTTGTCCCTTTGGTCGATTGGAATTGATGCGGTCAAAAGACGACGGCAGAACGTGGGGTTGGCCGCAGGTGATCTATGACGGCCCGATCGATGATCGCGACGCAGGAATCATGGAAACGTCTCAGGGTTCGATTCTGCTCACTAACTTTACATCGCTGCACTATGCGAAAGAGTTTGAAGCGGCAGAAAAAATCCCGGTGGGTCAGCCTGACGCATGGGAACCCGTTAAGCTCGCCGAATGGCACGCAGCCCACTCTCGGCTCAACGCGGAAGATCGTCTACGAGAACTGGGGACCTGGATGTGGAGGTCAACAGACGGTGGCGTCACATGGTCGTCGCGGTATCGAGTCCCTTGCCACAGCCCTCACGGTCCCACCGCAATCCATGGTGGGCGTCTGGTGTACTGCGGTGTGACCATGTGGACGGAGGATCGGATTGTCGGAGCTTGGGAGTCCACTGATGATGGCGTTAGCTGGAAACTTCTCGGCACATTGCCGACGCGGCCTGGTGACGATTCGAAAAACTATCACGAACTGCATGTCGTCGAATCGCGGCCTGGAAAGCAGATTGTGCATCTGCGTAATCACAATCAGACCAATCAACTAGAGACCCTGCAATCAGAATCAATTGACGGAGGAAAGACCTGGTCCGTGCCACGTTCGATCGGCGTCTGGGGCTTTCCGTCTCATCTTCTTCGTTTAAAAGACGGTCGTTTGCTGATGTTACGGCCATCGTCGACCACCCTTCGGCAATCAGGCTCGAATCAGTCACAACGAAGGGTCAACATGGGGCGAACCCCTGAACATCTCCTCCGACGGCATCAATTCAGACCTGGGCTATCCGTCGACGATCGAGTGTGACGATGGAACTCTGGTCACTGTCTGGTACGAAATTCTCAAGGGATCGGAACTGGCACAATTGCGCCAGGCTCGATGGAGAATTCGTGCGTGAAAGGTTCAGTTTGTTCCGCGCCAGCGATTCGTGTGAGAAGTTCCCTGACCTGATG
>JBAXBD010000512.1:0-4882 GCA_037142165.1 Schlesneria sp.
GGATGAAGCTGGGAATGTCGAGCGAAGGGATTTCAATCTGCCCTGAATCAGCAACCTGCATCGGGGCCGCGATCGAGCTCAAACAACGTGGATGGCTGACGCCCGACGACCGAATCGTGATCTACAACTGCGGCGCGGCTCAAAAATACGTGGATGTGACAACACTCAATCTGCCGCGAATCACATCGTCCGACTTTAAGGACTGGGATTTTATCGCAAGTTGCTGATGAACAGAGCGTGGGTTCGCCAATCACGGCGTACACAGTTAATCTTGATTTCGTCCGGTAGGCCTTCAGGACTCCGTTTTTTGGGGCTTCGGCCGCCGCGTCAGATTTTTTTAGCGATCTCAGCGTAAAGATAAGCCGTTTCATTAAAACAACTGATCGCAAATAAAAAAGCGGAGAGGGAGGGATTCGAACCCTCGGTCCAGTTTCCCGGACACAGCATTTCCAGTGCTGCACAATCGGCCGCTCTGCCACCTCTCCTGAGAAAATGCAAATTGACTTTTTTGGACGGCGTTTTTCAGGCGATGTCTCTGGGAACATCGTTTTCTCGCCGTCGATTTTTTGGGCCAAAGCGGTCCTTTGTCTTGTCGACAAGGATTACTCAGCCGCAGCCCCTGCCAATCGTTCCGCCTTACGCTTCACGACTTCTGCGTTGTTAGCTTCCGTTTGAGTGACGGCGGCGATGCGGCGGCGGATGGTGCGGATGTTGGCATTCAATTGACGCCACTTGGTATTCTTTTTGAATTGGGCTTCCGTCAAACCCTTTTCCTGTAAGGATTTGGCAAATGTTGCCAAGTCCGCATTGGCGGCTTGCAACTGTCGTTCGAGGGTAGTGCGCGACAAAGGCATGACTCAGGCTCTTTCACGTGTCTAAAAGCGAGGACTTCCGCAACGGGCTTTACGCCATCGGCTTTTCTCGCCAGCGGAAACAGAATTCGGTACTTCGAGACGCTACATTCTACAGATGCGTCAGTTGTCCGCAACCCTGACAGCGACATCGGGGTATTTCTGTCGTTGTGATCGGGAGATCGTGAACCGCGAATCAAGTGGCGCTGGTGGTTAAAAGCTTGGCCCTGAGGAAAAATATTTTCACTTTTGGCCACATGACGCGCAACATTTTTTGACAGGTCCCAATCAGGGACTGTCGACGGTATTATGAGATGAGCTTTACATCTGAAAGAAGGCTCGACAGCCATCATCACCGAATTCGGTGAACGGTGATCATTGGCGACAAACCATTCAAGGACGCT
This sequence comes from Schlesneria sp., assembly GCA_037142165.1. Taxonomy (GTDB): domain Bacteria; phylum Planctomycetota; class Planctomycetia; order Planctomycetales; family Planctomycetaceae; genus Schlesneria. Next base: position 1,256 of record JBAXBD010000512.1, read on the forward strand.
CAAATGCGACGACTGATGCTCGTGCTTGTGGTGTTTGGACTTGTTTCCAGCGTTCGTGCGGCAGATCAACCTGCGGCGATTGGAGACACGATTGCCGATCTCCGATTCAAGGACATTCGGGGATTATCTCGATCCCTGGCTGACTTTGGAAAAAAACGTGCGTACGTTTTTGTCTTTACGACGACTCAATGCCCGCTTGTTCGCCGTTCGATGCCAAAGCTGATCGACATCGATCAGCGGTTCGGACCCCGAGGAATACAGGTCGTAGCGGTCAATGTTGGATCCGAGGAGACAATTCGAGACATGGCGGCGCAGTCCATTGAATTCGAGGCTGCGTTTCCTTTTGTCAAAGACACAGATCTCTCGTGCGTCAAAGCACTTGGAGTGACTCGAACGCCCGAAGTGGCTGTGCTGAATTCTGATCGGAAACTGGTCTACCGAGGACGAATCGACGATCAGTTTCGACTGGGTGGATCTCGTCCCGAGCCGACTCGACGTGATCTTGAAGAGGCAATCACGGACGTGCTGGAGGATCGGGCTGTAACGGTCAGTGAGACCACTGTTGATGGCTGTTTGATCGAGGCGCGCGATTCTCGCGTCAGCGACACGTCCGGTCCTACGTTTCATCAGGATGTGGCGCCAATCTTGAATCGGCGTTGTGTCGCGTGCCATCGTGAAGGGGCGGCAGGCCCATTTCCGTTAACGTCTTTTGAAAGTGCAATGGCTCACGCTGAGATGTTGGCAGAAGTCGTTGTGGATCAGCGGATGCCTCCCTGGTTCGCCAGTTCACGACATGGAACTTTTCAGAATGACCCGTCGCTGACGCATGATGAGCGTGAAACTCTTTTGCGTTGGGTCAAGTCTGAGAGGCGGGAAGGGGACCGCAAAGACTCGACTCAGCTTCCTGAATTGGGGTCGTCAAAATGGCGAATCGGCGAGCCCGATCTGGTCATCAGGATGGTTGGCGAGCACACGCTCCCCGCCACAGGCTTTGTAGAATATAAGCGTCTTGTTTTGCCGTATGTGTTTCTCAATGAGACATGGTTGGAGGCGATTGAAATCCGTCCCGACAACCTTGCCGTGGTCCACCACTGCAATATGGCTTATGTGACGACCAAGGGGGCAAGCCATCAGACATTCATCACCGGCCATGTTCCAGGTGGTCAACCGATGGACCTGGGGCGGTTTGATAATGGAGTTGCCTATCGTGTGCCCGCGTTTTCCGCGCTGGGGTTAGAAATTCACTACACAACCACGGGAAAGGAAGAACGCTGCAGCATCTCGGTGGGGCTGCGTTATCCGCGAAAGACAGTTCACAAGCAGTTACGACACTTCCTGCTCGATCCGCGTAATTTTCAAATCGAACCCGGTCACGGTGCATTCCCCGTCCGATCCAGCCTGGTGCTTGATCAGGATATCTCGTTATTGGGTTTGTTCGCACATATGCATTTACGAGGCAAAGACGCAACGTTTTACGCGGATGTTCCCGGAAAGCCACGCGAGACGTTGCTTCAGATCCCCAATTACAACTTCGAGTGGCAGTTGGGGTATGAAATCGAGCCCGGCAAGCACCGACTTCCGAAAGGGACAAAGATCGAATCCGTCACTCATTACGATAATTCGGCCTTTAATCCTTACAACCCCGACCCCAATCGAACGGTCCCCTACGGACTGCAAACGTATGACGAGATGTTCAATGGTTACGGGTTTTTCGTCGCCGAAGACGAAGACCTGAATTTGGACATTAATCCCAAAACCGGTGTCGTTCGTCGGAAGGCCCAATGACACCGGTGTGACTTGTTCAGTAAGTCCGAATGGGGGTTCTTCGGGATTTCGAATGACGGTAATGTAAGTTGTTATTTTGATTTGCTTTGCGGAGATTATGCGTCGTTTTGGATTCGTTTGGTGGGAAATTTAATAGACTTTTTTAGAATATATAATCCATTTTTTGTGGATGAAATTGCTGGTGGTGCAATAATTGCTGCAGTTTCGTCCAGTGACGTTAATGGACGAGCATATGAACGAATTTCGACGAACCAGAAATGAATGCGGGCCAATCATTCATGGAACGGGAAATTCCTTTTTGAGTTGAGAAGGCAAGCTTAATGAATCCAACGCAGAATTTGACCGCGCGACAGAACGAGATTTACGATTTCCTCAGAGACAAAATTATTGGTCGTGGCTACGGGCCGACCGTTCGTGAAATTGGCGCTCAGTTTGGGATCAAGTCACCAAACGGCGTGATGTGCCACTTGAAAGCTTTGGAGAAGAAGGGCTTGATCTCGCGCGAAGCACATATGTCTCGGGCCATCCAGTTATCTCATCCTCCACAACTGCAGACAGAACTCCCTTATATGGGTCAGTTGATGGTTGGTGAACCGTTTCCGACCAGCAGTCCTGGCGATCGGCTCGATTTCAGCGGTCTTTTCAACCTTCCGGACTTATGCTGTCTTCGAGTTCACGGAACGGCGCTGCAAGATGATCATATCGCCGAAGATGACACGCTGATCGTGCACAAGCAGCCAACGTTTCGCGACGGCGATCTGGCGGTGATTGCTTATGAAGACGGGACGATCGGCGTACGTCGCCTCTACCAGGAAATGCTTCGTATTCGTCTGGAATCGGCCAGAAAAACGAGTCCGCCCGAGTTCGTCAGTCGCGTGGTGGTGATTGGGATCGTGGTTGGCGTGATCCGCCAATACTGATTTTTACCAATCAATCGCCAGCATCAGGCAATTCAGTCCGCTGCCAATCCCCAGGAAACCAACTCGGTCTCCTTTCACCAGGAAGCCCCGTTCGTCAGCGATCGCGGCGGTGAGCGGCAGCGAGACCGTTCCGATATTGCCGAGATAAGGGTACGTATTGAAATCCTTATCGGGCGAGATCCCCAGGGCATTCAAAACCTGCTCGCGATGCCCTTTTCCGACCTGATGGCAGATGACTTTATCGATTTGTTCCGAAGAGAAACCGACTTTCGTCAGGAACGACCGCCAGGTATTCAGTCCCAGATCGACACCGTGTTTCAGCACGCTGATGGAATCGGTCTGCATGAACTGTGTAAATGCGTGTGACAGCTTTGCTGGGAGCAGTCCGCTGACTTTCTGTTGAACCAGGTTTGGAAGCAGGTTTCCGAATTTTGTATGGGTCACAACGGGTGGCAGAATCGCGTCCACTTTGCTGACTGCAGCGGGGAGCAATGATTCGAAGCCCCAGCGGCACAAGGCATGATGTTCTGGAGCGGCTTTGGTCGCACCACCCAGCAATCGATGGCATTTTTCTCGAGAAAACGATCCATCGGTTAAAAGCACAGCCACAGCTCCGGAGCCGCCGGTCAACGTTGCCAGTGACTTTGTGAATGAATCCATCGTCATGTCTTCCAGCAACCGCTGGATCGAATAGTCGATGATTTCTCGAGCGGTCTCGCACGAAACGACCAATCCGGCACGAATCTGCCCGAGTTCAATCCTGTTGGCGATGTCGACCATTCCATTCGAAACACCAAGGCAGGCATTGCTGACATCGAAGACCGACGCATCCGGGCTGATTGTCAGATTGGCCGCCACGCTACAGGCCGTAGCGGGCTCAAACTGTTCGCGGCAGACACCGGCATAGATCATTACGCCGATA
>JBAXBD010000513.1:0-4882 GCA_037142165.1 Schlesneria sp.
CGTGATTGTTCGTGAGAACGAAGCCGTCTTCATGAATCACCGTGCCACTGCCAAAAATGATCTGATTCTGAAACGGCGTAAAGAGTGCTACGATGGCAGGCTCGATCTCGCGGATCACTTTGACCAGCGGCGTGAACCGAGGCGAGTCCTGCCTGTCTTGAGCATTTGTAACCGAAACGGCCTGCTGGCATACGAACAACACCAGGAACAGTATGAGTCGCCCAAAATTACGCTCAATGTTCTGAAGTTTGTCACACATCGACGAATCCTGCCTTTCAAATTGTCCAGACGACCCGGAAGGCATCAGTGCGATTTTTGTTTGTCGAATGCTTCTCTGCCCGATTTGAGAAATCGGTCCAGGGTTCTCCACAATTTTTCCTCAGCCGACAATCGGGATCGATTTCTCCCATTTGATATTAAATTTCTTAAATTTCGGGCACGACTGGCCCGCGTGGAAGTCTTTGCACCTGATGAAATTGCGATTGTCCATGTCATGAACCGCACCTTCGGCGAGAAGGTAGAGGATTGAGAGTAGTAAGTAGAAAGATCGACGTCAAAGAGTCTGGTTTGAAGAACAACTACAACGTCTTGCTGCGTGGTTTGGGATCGATCTGCTTTTTTCGCGATTCTTTCGAATCATTTCCATTTGATTTTTCGGTCTCGACTGGATGTCGTTGCCACATGGGATAATATCATTGGGGTTTGGGCACAAGGTCGTGAATCAAGGCGAACGTCGAAAACCTCTTGGAATAACTGATTTTTTGGAGTGGTTGTCATGACATTTGATGTGGCGTTTAAGACCGCCATCATACTGCTTGGCAAAAAAGGGGAACTTTCAAATGAAGAACTCCTGTGCCTTGTTGACCAGAACGACGAGATTTTTCGGCAACTCCGAAAGAAACTGATTGAAACAGGATATGCCGAGTACCGATTGGGGCGGGGTTTGCTGGCAACCCAAAACGGCGCTGACATACAAACCGATGGGGTCCACGATACTGCTCCTCAACCAATCGAAACCAACGGTTCCATTGAACATTCGATCTTCGTATCCAGCGAAGAATCGGACGTTGGTCCGCCGATCAGCTTCTCGGAGGCCGATTTTCTGCCATTAAGCAGTGAGAAACCCAAAGTCATTTCGTCATCACAGTTGCCTGTTTCTCAAAGTCAACCGGTCGTTCGTCAAGAACCGGACGACGAACGCGTACCAGAACCGTTGGATCTCGTTAAAGGCCCTAGGCAGTTTGCGTCCCGTTTGTACACAAGTAAATTGAATCTTTTCGCGATGGGACTTTTCGTCATCGTTCTTGCTGCGACAGGCATTCAATGGAGGAGTTCTCCCGACGCGTATTCGGTCTATCAGGAATTCAGACTCTACTTCGATCAGGTGAAGGAACTGCGATCGCAATCGGTCAGCGACCCTGTGCAATGGCATCGCGCAGTATCACAATCTCGTTCAAGGGTCCAATCGATTGTCAAAGCGCTTAAAGATACACGGACAGGAGCGTCGGCACAGCGCCCGGAAAAGCAAGCGCTCTTATGGGCTGGAAATGACAGTTTGGCAAAACTGCTCGATAGTCCGGCGGTCAGTAAAAAGGACGAAGAGAAACTGAATGCGGAATTTGAATTCCACATGAATGAAGCCAAAAGGTTGCTTGAAGGGGGAACAAGAATCGTACCCGCGAAACAAATTACACCTATCACGACGCCTGGAGCGGGCAAACCCTATCTAGGTCAGTGAGCGCCTTCATGACGGATTGCTGTTCAATAGTCACCGATGACGTTTCCATCCCTGATGCCTGCGAGATTGGCATATGTTGTTCGATTGATATTCTCGCTGATGAAATGTACTGATCCATCGGCAAATACAAAAAGTGCTCCGCCGGGATGTAAACTGCTGAATGCGTCGTCTGCGAAGGGGCCAGGGACGTTGAGCAGGCAGCAAGCAGGGTTACATGAGCCGCCGATGTCATTGCCATCATTGCCAACCCCCGGCCACATATCATCGCCGCCGATGCTGCCCCCTTGAACTGTGGCGCGTGAACGACGTTCTCCAACCAGAAATGTATTACTCAAACCATCTCCAAAATCCCGGAAGTTACGGCTGGGGATGTATGGCCAGGTCGTATACCAGGGGAATGCCCCATTTGTGGGACGTCCAGAGTCGCCGGCGGCATCTGATCCCCAAACCCCCATAGAGTTGTTACGCCCCACACCGACCTGGTCGTCAGAATCATTATCTGGGCCATTGGCATCGTCGGGATCACCCGATGGATTAATCGTGATTTGGGGCGACCCGTTGTCCGATGGACATCGAAAAATAGGCAACGCTGAGGACAAAGCATTCGGAGTAGTCAGGGTCCAAAGCCAGGCTTCGAAGCCGTAGGCAATGCCGGTATCTTGAGAATAGAACGAGTGTCCTGGAGTTGACGTAATACTATTGTAAACAGGAGCCTGATCCAGTTGGGGAAGAATAACGGCTGTCCATCCCCACTGGCTGACCCCCATGAATACGGGCGGCAGCCGGCCGTTTCCGTCGTGGTAGTTGTGCAAAGCCAACCCGATTTGCTTTAGATTGTTCAGACATTGGGTTCGTCTGGCCGCTTCTCTCGCTTGCTGAACGGCTGGTAACAGAAGCGCCGCCAGCATCGCAATGATGGCGATGACCACCAGCAACTAGATTAAGGTGAAGCCACCATTTCGATGAACGGGCCGAAACTTTAGTTTGAGCACAATCAACCCCTCTCGTGCAGCGTCGTGACGGATAGAAACCCTGTTGATCGAATGCCAGCGATCACCGAATTGAGGCACTGCTGCGTGTGAATATACAGTAAGTGGCGTGTATTGCTCCAGAGTTGGTGTCGCTACCACACGATCCGCGAAAACACTGACCACCTGCAACAATTCCGATTAGCCTTGCACAACAACTGCTGTCGAGCGCTGCTCCGACGCAGCCAACGAGCTTGCCGCTTAACCTGAAAAGAGGTCTCTCAGCTGATTCACCGCTGGTTAGTATCGCCGAAAACTCTGCATCCCGATCCCAACGAGCGATTTGATCGTCTTTATCCAAGTTAAGAAGCGTATACAGAAGTTCTGCAATTACAGATCTGCGCTGGGTGCGGCCAGCAATGGCCGTCCCTAGTGCGCTTGCAAGTGAATTGAATCAGCGAGGTGTGAGTCCTCGTCAAGCTCCGGACTTGAGCTTGCATTCGAAAGTTACGGCGTCGCCGTGACGCGGGGTGGAGAGCTCCAGCAGAAGAACCATCAGTCCGTAGGAGACAAACTCGATTCGGCCTTTCGTCGTGGCGAGCCTGCTAGGGGAACCATGTCGATATCGAGCGGAAATCATGATTCGCCAAATGCCATGCTGGCCATCGATCCAACAAGTATGTACATGATGACAAGGCTTTCAAGTAGTTTTGTCGCGTAGAGTACAAGTTCAGACTGTCTCGCCAAGAAATCTCCCTGCGATTGCCTTTTCAACATCTTCGTCGGTCCATTCCGGGTGTAACGTCCGAAAATGACCCGCGAGTCTCTGTCGAACAAGACGATGGCTGGCAAAGGCCATCTCCAAACGTTCGGCAGGCGTCGTTGATTTCATGAGCGCGATGACCTCGGTGTCAGGAATCTCAAAGTGTCGTGGATTGAGGGTTCGTTTCATGGGTTGCGGCATGGAAAATGAAATTGATTGATTTTGATAAAGTTACAGACTTTGATCGAACGGAACACAACATCACAAACGGAAGACTTTATTGAGCATCACCGTGATTCGAAGACAAGTCACTTCCGCATTCGGCCAGTCGAAAGCCTCGGGGAGATTATGCTTCGGTCAATAGGTGACTCGTTTAGAACGCTTACGCTTGGCCGCAAGGCATTATTTTTATGAGTGTTACGGCGAATTAAGGTCCGATTGGGGCTTGCGTTCAATTTCCATTGGAGCTTCTCAATCTTGAGGTGGCGCGTGCGTTCCCAAGTCCCAAGTCTGATGCGCCAATTGATAGTCAGATCATTTGTTTCCAATCGAACATTCTACGAGGAGTTTGAAACACGGAGGTTGATTTTCGTCAGATCGCTTTTCCGTCGGGCGATTGCCGCGTATGCTTACAGTCTTCGACTGGCGCTCGAACAGCAGTCGGAAGATAACGCCGAGGTGGCCCGGACGCTGCCTGGATTCCTCAACAATTTCGATCGACGATGAAATACCATGTACCGAGTTCTGATTACCGACGACTTGTCACCTGCCGGCCTCAAGATTCTGCAAGAAACGCCTGGCGTTGAAGTTGTCGTTCGAAGTGGAAAGCATACGCCCGAGCAGGTTCGTGAGTACTTGAAAGACTGCGATGGCATCATTATCCGCAGTGCAACCCGCCTGACGCCCGAGATTCTCAAGGATCAGCCTAGGCTGAAAGTCATTGTTCGTGCCGGTGTTGGTGTCGACAATATCGACTTGCCTGCAGCCACGAGAGAAGGGGTCGTCGTGATGAACACCCCTGCGGGGAATACGACATCCACTGCGGAACAAGCCATGGCGCTTTTGTTGGGACTGGCTCGAAATATCGGTCCCGCTGCGGCTTCGATGAAAGCCGGAAAGTGGGACCGGAAAAGCTTTACGGGAACACAACTCGCCGGAAAGACGATTGCCGTCGTCGGATTGGGTCGAATTGGGTTAACTGTCGCTCGCCGGTGCATCGCTTTCGAAATGAAGGTCCTGGGTTATGACCCGTTTCTGTCCGAAGAGCGTGCACGTGCGGAAGGGATTGAGCTGTTTCGCGATATCGACGAACTGGTTGGCAAGTGCGACTTCTTGACGGTCCATACGCCAATGACGCCCGAGACCGAAGGGTTGATCAATGCAAGCCGCATCGCCCGGATGAAGAAGGGGGTT
>JBAXBD010000514.1:0-4878 GCA_037142165.1 Schlesneria sp.
GAATACTTTGGTTTTCTCGGTGGCGCGAATAAGTATTTCAACAAGGAGACGACTTCGATCCTGCGAGGAACAGAGAAGCAGTCAGAGCCATCATACCTGACAGATGCCTTTGGTCGCGAAGCTGTGTCGTTCATCGACCGACATCAGTCAAAACCATTTTTCTTGTACCTTGCGTTCAATGCCGTTCACACACCTCTTGAAGCCGACGAAGAGCGGCTTGAAAAATTTTCGGCCATTAATGAAAGCCAGAGGAAGACGTATGCTGCGATGCTGTCGGCGATGGACGACGCTATCGGAAACGTGCTCAAGAAACTCCGCGATTCTCAACTGGAAGAGAACACGCTGATCTTCCTCATCAGCGATAACGGCGGGCCGACGATGCGGGGAACAACGATTAATGGCAGCATTAATACTCCACTTCGTGGTGGTAAGCGAACGACGCTCGAAGGAGGCGTGCGGGTCCCATTTGCGATTCAGTGGAAGGGGCACATCGCCCCCGGAACGGTGTTTAACCGGCCCGTAATTCAGCTCGACATTCACCCGACCGCTCTTGCCGCAGCGGGTGTTGAAATTCGTCCCGAATGGAAGTTTGACGGGGTGAACCTTCTTCCATTCATCACTGGTCAGACAACAGGTGTTCCTCACGAAACACTTTACTGGCGGCTGGGGGAGCAAAATGCAATACGTCATGGTGACTGGAAGCTCGTGCAATACGATCTCAATGTTGAAAGCTCACCGGCCAAAGGGATTTCCCAGAAAAAGCTCTATCATCTCGCGAAAGATGTCGGCGAAACGCGGGACCTCGCTGCCGACTACCCCGACAAGGTCAAAGAACTGGAAACGATCTACCAGAAGTGGAATAGCGAACTGGTCAAACCGCTTTGGTGATTGCATTGAAGCCATTAATAAATTCACAACTCTTTCTGGACCGAGTCATTACCCTTTGTTACGTGTGATTCCAACGCAAATCGGAAGACTGCTCATGAAATACGACCTGCGATTGGTCATTTGGTTCTTAATGCACTCCGCCTGCCTGGTCGTTTCCTTGCGGACAGTCTCGGGACAAGAACCCCGGCTGAATATTGTCTGGATCATCGTGGACGACATGTCTGCCAACTTCTCGTCCTACGGTGAAACGTCGATACAAACACCAAACGTTGACCGGTTGGCTCGTGAGGGGACGCTTTTTCGGCACGCGTATGTTACTGCTCCGGTCTGTTCGCCCTGCCGTTCGGCACTCATCACAGGGATGTATCAGACGTCGATTGGTGCGCAAAATCATCGTAGCGGGCGCGGTGTCGAGAAGATCCAGCTACCTGAGGGTGTAGAGCCTGTACCTGCCCTTTTCAAACGCGCCGGTTACTTTACGGCCATCGGCGGCCCTCTGGTCAAACGGGATGAACTTGCAAAGACCGATTACAATTTTGAGTGGGACCGGGCAATTTATGACAGCAATGATTGGTCGGGTCGTCAGCCCGGCCAGCCATTCTTCATGCAAGTCCAGTTGCATGGCGGCAAATACCGTGAAGGCAAAAACTGGGCCGAGACGGTTCGACAATCACTGGGAACGGCCACATCTTCATCGGCGGTCAAGCTCCCACCGTATTACCCTCGCGACCAGGTTCTTCTCGAAGACTGGGCGAACTATCTCGACGCCGTCCGTTACACCGATCTTCAAGTTGGAAACGTGATCTCCCGTCTTGAGAAAGAAGGGATTCTTGAGCAGACTGTAATTTGCTTCATGACGGATCACGGGATCAGCCACGCGCGCGGGAAACAGTTTCTTTATGACGAAGGAACACACGTTCCGCTGATCCTTCGAGGGCCGGGAATCGGTCGAGGTGAAATTCGTGATGACCTGGTCTCGCACATCGATCTCACCGCCACGACATTAGCTCTCGCCGGTATCCCGATTCCAAAAACCATGCAGGGACAAAATTTGCTGGCTTCTCATAGTCCTAAACGTGACGCCGTATTCTCAGCTCGAGACCGTTGCGATGAAACTGTCGAACATCTCAGAAGTGTTAGGACGGCATCATTTAAGTACATTCGTAACGGATATCCCAATCGTCCTCATTTGCAACCGAACGCATACAAGGACGCCAAGCCGATTGTCATACGTTTGCGTGAACTTCACGAAAAAGGCCAGCTTGAACCTCTTTCAGAACAAGTCCTGTTCTCCGCAACTCGACCACACGAGGAACTCTACGACCTCCGAAACGATCCCTACGAAATCCGCAATCTGGCGGATGATTCTTCACATCAAGCGACGCTCATTGAACTACGGCAACGCCTTGACCGCTGGGTCGAAGAGACGGGTGATCGTGGCCGACAGCCGGAATCTCAAGCGATGTACGACAGCGATATGGATGTCTATCTCGGCAACAAAGTGACGAATCAGTCTGTGATTCTGCGAGAGAACATCAAGCTGATGAAGCAATGGGCCGCCCAGGGAAAATAACGATTCTGACCTGCCAAAACGTCTCGGTGATTCTGTCCGTCAATCTACATCATTGGCCCGGTATAAGGATTTACGAAATGACATTAAGATCTTCGACCCATTCGCGTTTACCCGATGAGGTCGGGCGACCAATTGACAAAAATCGACTGGCGAGCAGACACCTACTGTTGACATTCATTCGGGTGCTGGGGCTGGTGCTGTTTTCCGCAGCCGGGCAGTCGTCAATTAGCCTCGCTGCCGATCCCGTGCGATTCAATGTTTTGCATATTGTCTCGGACGATTTGAATACTCGACTCGGGTGCTACGGTGATCCTCAGGTGAAGTCACCGAATATCGACCGACTGGCTTCTCGTGGTGTTCGGTTTGATCGTGCTTATTGTCAGTTTCCGCTGTGCAATCCTTCGCGAGCATCGTTCTTGACGGGCCTTCGACCAGATACGACAAAGGTTCTGGAAAACGCGACTCAATTCCGCAAGAACGTTCCCGACGCCGTCAGTTTGCCTCAAACGTTTCGGAAAGCCGGCTATTTCGTCTCTCGAATCGGCAAACTTTATCATTACGGTGTTCCTGGCCAGATTGGAACGGACGGACTCGATGATCCGGTCTCTTGGGAAACCGTTTACAACCCGCGTGGTCGGGACAAGGATGAAGAAGAGAAGATTTTCACGTTGAAACCTGATGCCAAGAACGAAGGACGATTTGGCGCCGTACTAAGCTGGCTGGCAGCAGACGGCGAAGATGCAGAACAGACCGACGGGATCGGGGCCAACGAAGCCATCCGTTTACTCGAAAAGCACAAGGATCAGCCGTTTTACCTTGCCGTCGGATTCTATCGACCTCACACTCCCTACGTTGCGCCGAAGAAGTATTTCGATTTGTATCCGCTCAGCTCAATTAAGCTTCCGACGTCGCCAGACGAATTGCGCAAACATTTTCCAGTCCCTGCCCTGGCGTCGATACGTAATGAGGAAGAAGCGATGTCCGATGATCAGCGGCGACAGGCGATTCAGGCGTATTTCGCATCGACGACGTTTATGGACGCGCAGGTTGGACGAGTGCTCGACGCACTGGATCGATTGAAACTATCGGAAAAGACGATCGTCGTCTTTCATAGTGACCACGGCTATCATCTGGGCGAAAAACGCCTATGGCAGAAGATGACGTTGTTCGAAGAATCGACCAGGGTCCCATTGATTATCTCCGTTCCTGGAAACTCTGCGAACGGAAAAGCGAGCCGCCGTACTGTCGAACTCGTGGACTTGCATCGGACTCTGGCGGACATTTGTGGTTTATCTTCCGACGCGGCCACCGAAGGAGCCAGTCTCAAACCATTGATCGAAAATCCGGAGGCCGAATGGACTAAGCCCGCGCGGACTCAAATTGTTCGTGGTGGTGCAAACAATCAGGTTATTGGCCGAACTCTTCGCACGGAGAAGTGGCGCTACACTGAATGGAATGGTGGCCTGCGCGGCGTCGAACTTTATGACCATGACGTCGATCCAAAGGAATTGAATAACCTTGCCACGAATCCACAATTCGAAACGACCGCAACGCTTCTGAAGCTGCTCCTCCATCAGCCAGCTCGCTGAACGCACCAAACACATCCTGCTACAGGCGTCTGGTTCCATTGCGGGGGCGGACTTTTCCATCGCGGCGAGTCTCTTGCCGAGAAGCGAAGCTCGAACACGCATCGACTTAGCGGCTCGGCGAACTAACCTCGTCCGGCTTTACCCGAAAAATCGGTCAGACCCCTCATGGGTGGTGTCAGGTTTCTCTGGGCAAACGACAGATAGGGGGTAAGAACCAATTTTCGGGCAAAGCTGCTTCCTGCTCCCCCAAGCCTTTGCTCCGGTCATTGGCGGTGTTACTTGAGCACGAAATTCAGCGAGTTTGAGACTCGTTTGCGGCTAAGTTCATCAACGATCGTCAACTTCAGCACATACGCCCCGGTCGAAAGATCTTCGGGAATGTAGAACTGGTAATTGTGGAAATAATCGCGTCGTGGGCTACGACAAAAGTCTTCTGTCGATGGGAACCCCTTGGTCCAGACGATCTTTCCTTTGGAATCAGTGATCTCGATCAAAGACTTGAGCGACGTGCGGTATTCTCCGTCGACTGTCGGCGCGCTGATAAAGTTCTCGATTTCTGTGTACAGCAGCACCTCGTGCCCCGGAGTGAATTCATTGCGAGGAAAACGATCGTAGTTGCCGAAATACGAGATCTTCCGGCAGAACGTCATGTTCTTGATCGACAAGGCGGACTGTTCGCGCATTTGTCGCAGCGCTGCGGCGAGCGGTGGAACCGTTTGAGCCGCTCGATCGGTTACTTCGGGGAATTGAACCGTGTCGAGCGAATTCGACATCGCCCAGATCAGTTGCTGCCAATATTCTTGTTCATACGTCTCGACACCAGGGATG
>JBAXBD010000515.1:0-4871 GCA_037142165.1 Schlesneria sp.
GGCCATCCGATTGACGGCCGATTCAATAACCGTCGGTTCCACGGATTTCATCGTTCGCCAGTATTCTTCGAAACAGTCGGGATAACGGACCATCAGCACGCCATCCAGAATCAATTCCATTCCAACATGACCCAGGAACCCGCAATGAAACCGTTCGTCCGGCCCCAGTTGCTCGCGAAACAGGCGCGTCAGTTCTGAAGTGACTTCTACAAAACCACGCGTTGAATGAAACCAGTCGTCATCCGTCAGATGTTTCAACGCTCCCGCAGCAATCTCCGATTGAATCGCATCCTCGCAGCAGAGCCACGGTTCAAGGCATCGCGGCCGCAATCGGACCTTTCGGTCGGCGGCAGATAACCAGTCAGGAATCGCAGTCCCGGCCATGAAATAAGGCCGGGCGATATGATTTAGTGCGTGAGCAAAGTAATTCATGCGTTTTCTGGTTGCCTGGTAATTCGCCAACAATCTTTCGCTGCAGGCTGGGCCACGAGTTTACGCGAGTAAGCACAGCATCACCATGACGTCATTAATGAAATCAATCACTACAGGTTTTTCTCAAGCCATGCAATGTATGTCTTCCCAAAAAACACGCCTCCAAAGAAACCGAATACCATCCCGAAAGGCACAAACAGAAAGACCGGCCAAAAGCATTTCGTAACGTAACGAGTTTCCAAAATCGATCGTTCCATCATCCAACCAGCCGTAAGCGAAGATCCCTTCAGTGCCAAGCCCATTCGAGACAATTCAGGTGGTTTGGGACAGTCATTGACGACGCCACATTCGCAAACAAATTCGCTCGCGACCGAAGATCGGGAACTATGAACTTTATTACAAGCGCGGCATCTAAGAAGCATCGTGGATGCCTTTTTTAATTGCCTCGTTTAAAGCAATCAGAATTGTTGTCTCGCATTTTGTCGGATCGTCATTCCAGTGCCCGTAGATTTCCAGGCTGGGTTTTGAGGGGACTTCGCCTTGTTGCTTTAGACTGTCAACCACCTGCGGCCAGATTTGTGGGAGTTCTGAATACGGTCCCGTGTGAACATATCTCAGGTATCGTTTAAGTGACACCTCAAGTGGTTCAAGTGTTCCAATCGCTGTTGTTCCCTCGGCAAGCTCGATTCCGGTGAACATCATTGAGTCTGGCAGGTAGACCCAATGATTGATTCCTTTGGACTTCAGGCTGCAAGCGTGCACTTCGCGCCACAGCTTGTCCATCAGTCTTTTCCCCACCACGGGGACGCTTTCTCCATCAAGGGAACCGTGGTAGCCGAATAAGCTGATTCGAAGCGGGGCGTCGATGATTTCAATCTGCATGCCTGGAACCCCTCCCTCAGTTGTCGTGAACCGTAATTCGAATTCCCGTTGAACGTCTCATTCATTAACAAGGTCATGGTCATACAAGGATGAACATTCCCACGAACAGGGTCAATCAAGTCGCTCTTACTTCGGTCAATGACAATGGCGTTTCAGGATTTCATCAATGACATCAAAGGCGTTCATTGGTCAGGATTGGGAAACTCTCTTCCGTCGCTCGTGATTTTACTTTAGAACTCAGGTGCCGGTGGTCGAGTGAAAATATCGTCGTGGCCATGTTGGGCCTGGTAAATTCGATTGATGTTGGGTGTTGTGCTGCAGGCTCTACGGACAAGATTGGGCACGGGCAAATCCTATCGGGAATAGAGCAGGATGTCAGAGCCTCATTTTGACTATCAGATTCGAGAGAGTACTCGTGCGAAATACATGAGTCTGCGAGTCACCGTCGATCGAGGCCTGGAAGTTGTCGTCCCTCCAGGATTCAATCGGGCCTTGATCCCGAAATTCCTCAGCGATAAACACGCCTGGGTTCAATCCGCGTTGTCCAAAGTCCACGAAGCCAGGCAGCGCCGGACGGCTGAGCCGGCCATGGTCTTGCCGACCTCAATCATGTTTCAGTCGACAGGGCGAAGCTGGTCCGTTGATTACAAGCCACGACGATCACAGACAATCACTTTAACCGACGATGGGAATGGAAATCTGACGATTGCCGGTCCCGTCGAGAATATTGCGGCCTGTCAATCAGTACTGCAGCGCTGGACTCGTCGGCAGGCGTTCAATGTTTTGAATCCCTGGCTTCGAAAACTGAGTACCGAGACAGGGATCGCCTTCGTTAAGACCGCGATCCGCTGCCAGAAAAGCCGCTGGGGAAGCTGTTCTACGACCGGTACGATCAGCTTAAATCAAAAGCTGCTGTTCGTAGACCCTGACCTCGTCAGGTACGTCCTGATCCACGAGCTATGCCACATGCGCGAGATGAACCATTCGCGACACTTCTGGAAACTCGTCGGCCAATTCTGCCCCGACTACCGCCTGGCTCGACGACGCCTGAAAGAGGCGTGGTATCAGATGCCGACCTGGGTTGGTTGATCACGAATTCGGATTTACGAATTTCTTCTGAAGGGCTTTCCGTCGGTAATCGAACCCGTCATCCAGCGCATCGAGAATACTCTCTTCCGTGACAATAAATCCTAAGAGCCCCCCCGGCGGCTCGAACTCGATCCGATTGACTAACGTGACAAGGTCTGACGATTCATGGGGCTCAATGATATAGTCGTGCAGCCAGAGCTTGAGCGGTCCGTCAACCATTTTCTCGCGAAACGTTGAAGGGGATTTGAGTTCGACGATCTCGTACGTCAGCTCTTGAACCATCCCGTAAGCCTGAGCCTTACACGTCAGCCGGCTTCCCAGTTCAATCACATCGGGCGGGGTGACGTACACGAACTGCATCGCTGGAGGTGCGATCGCCTCGAGATTGGCCGGTCGGATCAGAAAGTCAAAAACCTGGTCCACGGAACCAAAGAGCTCCGTTCGACTCTCAAAAATCGGCATACAGCGAATCCTTCAACGAATTTAATGATCTTCAAACAGGATGAGATCGTAACGAAAACGATCGCAATCGTGGAGCGACAGGATCGGTTTCAGCCAGAGTTTTGTCGATCAACGACGGCACGCCACCAGCCGTAGCATGGGCTTTATTCGGTGTGCCGTAACACCTGATGCGGACTTGGAGTATACGCGACAAAAAAACTGACCGCATCGACGTGCAAACTCGACGAATCACCAATAGCACATCGCGGCAAGCGATCCCGTGACGATCGTGATCCGATCACCGAGCATCACATCGGCTCCGCCGAACAGAGACCAGGATTCGTTCACTCGAATTTCGAGTCCTTCGCCGAAGTCTCCATAATTCTGACCGATACGGGTTCCCTGAGTTGTGAATGCTCCTCCAACCGGTGATCCGTTAAACGAGGCGTTGATGGTTCGGTTGTTGTCGAGCAGGTCCGAAACGAATCGGGCATAGGAAAACGGCGTCCAGATTGAGCCATTCGGCCCGTCCCATTGATCGGTCAGCACGCGTACGCCGACGTTGGCTCGCAGTGAATTGGCTCGACTTCGTGCGACATCCAACCCGGCGGCCCCGCCCGATTCCCGGAAGCCTTGCTGGCACAAGTAGAGATACTGCAAGCCAACCAGAGGCTGGATGCGAAAGATCCCAAGCTCAAGTTTCAGTCCCGCTTCGCCGTTTGCTCCGATTTGATTTCCCGTGTAATCCGCATGCAGTCGCTGGGGAAGCCCGACACCGGTCAAATTTCGATCCGTGATATACGAATTAAAGCCATAATTGACGGATGAGAGCAGATAACCCGTATCGTCATGTTTCATAGAGTACAAGCCAACCTGATACGAGTTGACACCTCCTTTCGCGTTATAACTGTCGTAAAATCCCAGATAGGATGTGCCGCCGGCGATACCGATTCGTCCGTTATCTTCGTCTTCCAGGTCGATACCATAAACGCCCCCTCCCTGGCTGAAGTTGACTCCTGCGGCGTTGCCGTCACTGCGAAGATTTCCTCCCCCTCCAAACCCCTGGAACCATGTCTTAACTGATCCGTCAGGTGACGGAGACTGGCCTCGCAAATTTGGGTTTGAGGATGTCAGCTCTTGTGGACCGGTCAGGAACCGGCCGTTGCTTACCAGAGCATTAGTCACACGTTGTTGAAACTGATCACCAATCTGCAGGCCGA
Organism: Schlesneria sp.; assembly: GCA_037142165.1. Lineage (GTDB taxonomy): Bacteria > Planctomycetota > Planctomycetia > Planctomycetales > Planctomycetaceae > Schlesneria. The sequence continues at coordinate 4,065 of JBAXBD010000515.1, forward strand.
TCGTTTGCAGGCTGCCGAAGATGTCGCCGCTCATTTGAGTCATCGATTGGCGCTGCTGTGCAGGCGTCTGCGTCCCCAGCTGGTTGATCATCGCGAAGAGTCCGTCCGTCGAAGTCAGCGCGATGTTATCAAGTGCCGTTCCAACGGCCATCTGGTTTGCTGTTTGCGCCGCCGCTTTCAGACTGGTCGTCTGGATCAGTTGGAAGCTGACGTCGTTCGGAGCATAAGTCACGTCGACGCCGAACATGGAAAGGTTGGTTGAGACCTGTTCGAAGGGAGTCGTCACACCCCCCGTCGCGGTCAAGATCGTATAGTGAGTCCCCGGCTTATAAGTTCCACCGGTCAAGGCCTCCACTTCCAGCGCGCCAGCCAGTTTTGCCTGGCCACTGATATTGAGCTGATCATTGTTGACTCCGGGGTTGTTCCCCCCCGAATTGATCTTGATTTCGGTCTTTCCTCCCGACTGTTGAGTGTAGTCGCCGTTGACTTTGAGCGTCCCGATCCCGGTGGGGGTTCCCGGCTGGACAAAGCCGTTATTTGAGACGCTGCCGACGCTCCCCGTGCCGCTCAGCGCCGCCAGGCTGCTGGTAATATTGACCGGGCCCGTCATGGAACCCGTCACATGCAGGCCGCCGGCGTTCACCATGGTCGTAGTCAGCAGGCTGCTCGTGCCGCTGAAATTCAGCACTCCATTACCATTTTTGGTCAGGTTACCCGTTCCTGTCAGGTTGCCGGCATAGGTTCCCGCTCCCGCCTGATTGAAAATCAATGACGAGTTATTTGTGATATTTCCGACAAGGCTTGATG
>JBAXBD010000516.1:0-4867 GCA_037142165.1 Schlesneria sp.
ATCGAATGACGCGTGAACGGGACAGTCTACAAAAGTGTCACCGAGATTCGCCAGAAAACTGCCAAACAGGGTTTCGACGAAATCGATCAGGGACTTGGGATTGTTCTGAAGGGGAAGAAGGCAATTCATGACTTCATCTCTGACATTGAAACCGAGGTCGGTAAACGAGCGTTTTAGAATTTTCAGCCTGAAGGGCTGTCGGATATCAGCCCGGGGGAAGCTCGTCTTCGAGCGCCGCCCCGGGTATTAGTCCAGACAACCGAGGAACGCCCTGAAAGGCAACGCCGTGAAGCATTTTTTTCGACAAAATACTGGTTCCATCGAAAACCGTGCGACGACTTGACGGCGTTCGTGAAGCCGTGTCAAAGTAAAAAACGAGTGTTTGGCAGCGGAGATCGGCGGAACAACACCACGAAGGACACGAAGAGCACGAAGGTGGAATTCGACGATCTTCCCAATCACGTGATTGAATGACGTGAAGCTGTCTCGAGTGAAAATCGGGCGACTTATCAACATTAACAGCATCAGGCGTTTTGTTGTCTGTATCCTTAGTGCTCTTCGTGTCCTTCGTGGTGGTTTAATGGTTGGCCGCTTGGCAATCGGTTACGAGATGTGACGGAATCCTTGCCCTGATGAAAGCAAAATTCCTTCATGACTTTGTCTGATAGGGGACAGGAAAACCGTCCGTAAAGAAATCACACGAAAACCGTCAACTTAAAACGACATCCAGAAATCCCGCCAATTTTCGAATTTTGTCACCGGCGTGCGTCTTCGCTCGCCAGTGGCGCACAGCGAATTCCAAATGGCGCTTGTTTTCGTTTGACCGTTCGGCTCAACTATATCCCCCGGTCGAACAACTTGTTGTGATTGGCTGACAAAACGTGAGTTGTTGTTTTATGTTGCTTCGTGGAAACAATGATCATGATGTATTGTCACGTTGATGTCTCGCTGGTTTGATGGGGCGACAAGCGATTTGAATTGGCCCGCAAGAGGAGTGCCGGTTGTGTTTCCGATGGACAGTTTTTCAAACGAACGCCGTTTTCGTGCCGCTTGGGAAGCCGTGAAAATCGTCCGCGGTGTCCGGTACTCCTTGTTCACTTTCGGTGAGACTGACCTTCCGTATTACCTCGTTCTTTCCGGTCCGAAAGAAGATCAGGCGATCAGCATCGTGCGAGGGAACGTCAAAGTGGCACGTCCCAGGATCATCACGCCTGACAGCGGAATCCCGGAGTTCGAAGATTTTTTTGATGATACGGACGACCACGATCTGGCCCAGTTTATCCTGGCCCGAACGGCTTCGTTCTCGAACTTAAGGTTGAAAAATCAGGCTGGCACAAAACAGATCGTCAGTGACAGCGTGGAAGAATCGATCGCCAAGCTTGAACGGCAGCTTGATACTGAAGACGAGGATCGGGTCGCGATCCTGGCGGCCCCTGCCCCACTGGCCGGCTTTGCCGTACTGAGATACGCATCCGAGCGGATCATGCAGAGTGCACCTGATAACATTCAGGAACTGCGAGAAAAGGGCTTTCTACCGTAGCGGCGGCTTCCAGCCGCCGTGAAAAGTTCAAGGTACTCGCCGAACGTATCAGTTGCGATTTGGGATTCAAGTTAAGCGAGGAATTATGAAGTCGGCGGCTGGAAGCCGCCGCTACGTTGTAAAGGCTCAGCATGAGCAAAACACCGATTCCATTTCGTGGTTTCGACGAACGGGGTGAAGTTCGATTTTATAATCACGGAATCCTTCCACACTGGCGTCAAACCGGTTGTACCTACTTCGTAACGTTTCGCCTTGCCGATTCAATTCCCTTCAAGGTATTGGAAGAGATCGAATACGAGCGAAAGTGCTGGTTGAAGGCTCGTGGCATTAATCCAGATGACGTTCATTGGAAAAAATATCTGGCAAATCTATCGATCAATGATCGACGGCCATATGAGAAACTGGTCGGAAAATTGGTCAACGAATCGCTTGACGAGTGTCATGGATCTTGCATCCTGCGTGATCCGGCACTTGGACGAAAAGTTGCGGAATCACTCGTTCATTTCCATGAAATCCGAGTTTTTACAGGCGATTTCGTTGTTATGCCCAACCATGTCCACGCGCTGCTCACGCCTGGCCATGGTTACGAACTCGAGGATGTTTTACATTCGATTAAGAGCTTTACCGCAAAGAAAATTAATCGAGCCATCGGAAAAACTGGTCGGTTTTGGCAAAGAGAGAGCTATGACCACATCGTCCGGGATTTGGAACAGCTACATGCGTACAAAGACTACATTGCTGCCAATCCATTGAAGGCAAGGCTTCGAATGGATGAGTATTTTCATTCGCAGGCTGAGTATCGAGAAGCAACGTAGCGGCGGCTTCCAGCCGCCGTGATTTGATTCTGCGGAACTCTCGGCGGCTGGAAGCGTTCTAAAACCGTTCTTGACGAAACCGTTCTTGACGAAACCATTCTTGACGAAACCATTCTTGACGAAACCATTCTTGACGAAACCATTCTCGGCGGCTGGAAGCCGCCGCTACGTAAACCATCACTTCCAGAAAGACGCGAGGATTCCGGCGATGCCTGGATAAACGGGAGATTCTTCCCCTTTTGACCAGACATTGTGCAACAAATCTGCAGCCATCCATGATCCCGCGACCAGAAACAGCAATGATGCAAACAGGAGTGAAACGAACCCGGCGCTCCAGTCGGCTTCTTGTGCGACGGGGACCTTTTGCCCGCTTCCGATACCAAGCTTGCTGGACCCGGAGAAACTGTCTTCAGACTCGTCATCGTCGTCATCAAATGCCAGATCATCGATCTCATTTTCGCCGCTGAGATCTTCATCCGAGACTTCCAGCTCATCCATCGAACCATCTTCGACTTCGTCGATTTCGAAGATGCTTTCTTCGACTGTCTTCTGTTTCTTCTTGCTGGAAACAGGAGGTGCATCTTCTTCATCGTCGTCGAACATGACGACATTTTGTTCCAGGTCGCCAATCGACTGAAGCTCGGATGTGTCGCTGGGATTGAACGAGTCGAGGTCCGATGTGTTCACGTCATCATCACTGAGCGATGACAGGAATGGGGCCGTCGACGAACTCAGGTCGTCGTCGCTCAGCGGATCAAGATTCATGGGGACTGTTGCTTCGAGGTCGTCAGCGGGCTTTTTCGATCCCTGCAACTTTTTGCTGCTCCCCCCTTTCTTGATCTTGCTGCTGGTGGGTTTCATTCGGATGGCGCTTTCTTCACCCAAATTGATCCCACTGTCGGCGAGCCGGACGCCGCTGTCCGCACCTTCCAGCGAAATCCCGCTGTCTGCGGGTTTCTTGAGCTGCACACCGCTATCGTCGCTCAGACGAATCCCACTGTCGCCGCCGAGTCGAATTCCACTGTCGACTCCTAGGCGGATGCCGCTGTCGCCACCCATCCGAATCCCGCTATCGCCCCCCAGTCGGATTCCGCTGTCAGCATCGGCTAACTGTATTCCGCTATCACCAGCGAGTGTAATCGAAGAATCGTCTCCGTCATGCAGGGCTGAGCCTGAACTTCCTGAATCAAGCAGGTCGAAATCGACACCTGAACTCGGCGGACCCATGTCCAGGGTTTTCTCAGCACTGTCGGCTGCTGCCGAGGATTTTGAACGATTCGAACCCAATTTGACGTCGCTTCCAGGCTTGCCACCTTTTGATTTCGGGCCAATCAACTGGACGTCGCTGTCGCTGTCGGAGAATGGGGTCAAACGAATGTCGCTGTCAGTATCGAGTGGTGACCGTGATTTCGAATCCTTGCGAGAATCTGGCAGGTCAACCATGCGAACGTCGCTGTCAGAATCCGTCTTCAAATTCTTTCCTGGGACAACGAGCGTGACATCGCTGTCGCTTCCCTGCTCGATACCCTTTGAAGGGTCAACCAGACGAACATCGCTGTCCGAATCATGAAGTCCGATCGAAGGAAGTTCATCGCTGCTTCCCGTCAAGCGATTCTTCTTCTGATCTGGATCGTCTGACACCAGGCGAACGTCACTATCTGATTTCGCGGGACCACCTTTACGAATCACCGTGGCCTGTTTGCCAACGTCGTCGCTTTCGGAATCGCTAAAGTCGTCGATGATTTGAAGATCCGGATCCGAGTCCGGTTGTTGACGACGTCGATACTCGGCAACGTCGTCAGCTTTGAACTTCCAGGTTCCCCGATCGGCAAAACCCCGAACCTCACCTTTCTCACGCAGGCGGATTAAATCTTCTGTCTTGATCCCGATCTGAGCAGCAGCCTCTTCCAGGCTCAGGTATTTCTTATTCGGGGCCATCTGTCGAACTCCGCTCGATACAAAAAACAGGGTTGGCATACGTTCGGCGAACTTCTGCCGACAACTCTTCACTGATTTTATTCTGACAACATCAAGGGGTCAAAAACCAGACCTTGATGAAAAAAACATCAATTCCGCATTTGATGAAGCAAATGGCATTTTACGCGGCCACGAAAACACCGCGACTTCTTGAACAGTTAGCATCTCCATCGGCGTTTCGAGATTCCAGAATTCGACAACATGAGGCAGTCCTGCCGAGTCGAATCATGAAATTGCTCATTGGCACTCAGGATCGTTATGGTCGTCCCTTTAACCTGTCAGGTTGATGTCTGATTATGCGGTTCATGCAAATTATGCCGATTGAGTCAAGTTTTTCGATCAGTCTGACGAAATAAAGAGAGAGGGCTTACGATTTGGCGCGATGTGCGAACCTGGTCCCGGTGAACATCCCCGACCCGTTCAGCAGAACGGTTCAACCGATTGGTATCGCCGCATGTCGCAACAGCAATTCGAACTTCGACGTGATCGCAGGCCAGATGGCATCGTCCTCGGCCTGGCTTTGATTGTCGCTTTT
>JBAXBD010000517.1:0-4854 GCA_037142165.1 Schlesneria sp.
TCACCGCTGATCGCAGTTTCGGCTCCCATTCTGGCATGGCCTGACTTGTCACCGTGGTTCGTTGCTGCAGCTTCTGGTCGAGATCCGCAAGCTCTTGCGACAGTTTCGCCTGCCGCTCCGCCTGACTGCGCGTCGGGGCTTTGATCGTCGGTTCGGCATTACCGACCCGGCCCGCTTCGCCCTGTTCATTCAGTTGATTAAAGAAAGCGAAGAACTGGTAATATTCTCGCTGGGTGATCGGGTCAAACTTGTGATCGTGGCAACGGGCACAACCCATCGACAGCCCAAGAAAAATCGTCGCTGTCGTGTGAACCCGATCCGCAACGTATTCGACTCGGTATTCTTCGGGAATTATCCCCCCTTCGGAATTAATCACGTGATTACGATTGAACCCCGTCGCAATCCGCTGTTCGAGCGTCGGGTTGGGCAATAAATCTCCCGCAAGTTGCTCCGTCACAAACTGATTAAAGGGCATTCCGGCATTAAAGGCGTCGATCGTCCAGTCTCTCCATCGCCACATGTAGCGAGTCGTGTCGTTATTAAAGCCGTGCGTATCGGCGTAGCGGGCTGCATCCAGCCAATCAAGCGCCATTCGTTCGCCGTAACGGGGCGAAGCCAGCAATCGATCGACAACTTTTTCAAAGGCGTCAGCCGAATCGTCTGCCAGGAAGGCATCGATTTCTTCCAGTGTCGGAGGAGTCCCCGTCAAATCGAGTGTAATTCGGCGAATGAGTCGTTCCTTGTCAGCCGGGGGAGATGGTTTCAATCCCTCCGTCTGTAATCGGTGATGTATGAACGAATCAATTTGCCCGAGCGCCAGTTCATCCCGAACATTCTCAAGCCGAGGGCGCTTCGGGGCATCAAATGACCAATGTTTCTGGTATTCAGCCCCCTGAGCCACCCAGCGTTTCAAAAGGTCGATCTGAACTGACGTCAGATGTTTACTGCTGTCGACCGGCGGCATTCGTTCGTTCGGGTCGGCGGTCAGGATACGTCGGACAAGTTCACTGTCGGCAACATTGCCCGCCACGATCGCAGTCTTGCCAGAAGGCAACGCCAATCTCGGCGCATCCGCAACATCCAGCCGTAAGCTGGCCTGACGAGACTTTTCATCGGGGCCGTGACATGAATAGCAATAATCCGAAAGAATGGGCCGGACATCGCGATTAAATTCAACGCGATCCTCGGCATCCGTTGATGATTGTAGACCAGCCAGCACCACAAGCAGGACACCAGCAACAAATCGGTTTTGCATGGAACAAGTAAGCATATTCTGAATCGTAAATTTCTTCGGTGCGAGTATTCGGGTCGATGTTTTGATCTTGTAATCATCCCATCGAAATCGCCTTCCGTCCAGCCACGAAGAACTGCGCGTGCAACGTCTTTTTACATTGGTTGACGTTCTTTACTTTTCGCTTTGGCCAGTCCTGACGGGAGCGAATTTGGTCACCAGACAATGTGCTTGCCTTCGCAAGCGGTCTTTATTTTGCTTTCCAAATTGGCTGGCCCAGGTGCACGCGAATTTGACCTGAGGTATCCAGGTGTTATTTGCATGGCTAAGCCATGATTTCGTCGGCACGAGGGAAACCGAATGTTACGCACGGGCGAATGCGTTCACAACGCCAGAATTAAGCTGTTGAAACCAACGGTATTTCTCGACCGGATTACGCTGATCACTGAGAAAAAGGCCAACAAGAGTTTGGTCGTTTGGCTTGCACAAAACGCAGGACACCTGACCCTGATTCCAAATCCGAGGCAGGATTTGCCCTTCAAGGTACCGACTGGTTGCAAGAATTGCCTCGGTATCTCGAAAGAGGTGGTTTACCAAGTCGTCAAACTCCAGCCCCGTTGAGCATCCAACACGAATTGCATCTCCGGTTTCAAGATCAGCGATCATGGCAAACGGAACATTCCATTCCCTCAATTGTTCTTCAAACGTTTTGGTGTCCATTTCGCCGATCTCGACACGATCTTTCGTTCAGGATTCACATCGCCGTAGGAAAGTATAATTCGGATTCTCGGAACAGGCAGTTTCGAATGCGAAATGTCACTCCAACCACTTCAAGCGGATCGGACCCAAAGGGAATTGTGTGGATCATATCCACTTTACTTCGTAACAAACAAAAATCCGAAACTAAAACTCAACGCAATGGCCGGACATAAAAATTAAAGTCGATTCCAATCCTTTCAAAATGAGCCTCGCGTACTGAAGGCCAGGTTGCGGCGTCAATGCTCTCGATTACTTTGACGTTCCGCAGCTCAATGTGAACCTCGCCCGGAATGGAAACCGGTTGCACGAGAATCCCTGAATTTTTGAACATTCGTCTGGCAAAGGGATTTTTTCCATCCGTCGCCATGCCGACCGTCCTGGCCGATGGTTCTTCAATCGCGACCGCGTCCGCGAGCACGAGCGAGTTGTCATCGACCGAAACAATACGTCCTGCTAGGGTCACTCCTGGTGGCCTCATCGAGACACTGAAGGGAATCTGAATTTCCGAAGAATTTGAATTGGATTCCCCGGCGGTATTCGGATTTGGCATGACCGCTCTTATTTTGCAGTATTCGAAATTCTCGATCAACGATTTCACCGAGATTGAATTCGAGTCAATCGCACTCGAAGGTCCTCCCGTCGAAGCCTCCAGTTTTGCCCACGGGACCCATCCAATCGTCAAGTCTCCTCCCGCATCAGGGTCTCGTGGAACCACGACGATTTCCGTCGATCCGTCCGTCGTGCGAGCGACAGCATCCACAGGCATGACAGGCCCTGACGACCAGACGGCACAGCCTGAGATCGATCCCAGGAACAGTAAACTGGCAATGAGAATTCGGAAGCAGGTCGACATGTGCGAACCATCATTTGAGCGGGCGATGTGACGTAGCTTTTGACGGCGGCCGATTATCGCAAGAAAGCCAGATTGATCCATACGGACGCTCGGGCAATCGTTGATCGATCAACTGAAATAAAACGACGATCACTCGGCAGCAGTCCACGTGTTTGCAGGGCTTTTTCCGGTTTATTGTTTCATTCGGTTCAGAAATGGCTCGATTTAAATTCCATGCGAATCGACGGTGTTCGGCGGATTCAGCCGATGAAACCACGGGACGAAGTCGGCACGGTCTTGCAGGGATTCCGGAACTCCAGGGACATTGCTTTTTGTCGATAACGCTGTTTCGCCGAGAGCCCGACTATTGGAGAATTTGAAATCAAATTCGTAAAATCACTAATCCATATTGATCGAAAAGGGAAATACGACGGTTTGCAGTACGATCCACTGACCGTAAACGTGCGGAGTTGGAAGTGAATCATGGATACTATCCGCTGTCCTTATTGCCATGAATATGTCGCCTCAACGGTTTACGCGAAACATGAGGCGGAACACACCAAATTGCAGCCGGACGGTCAGCAGGCCGAATATGTGACTTTGCTAAGCGAGGAGCGGTTTGATGAATCGCTCGAAGGAGTTCCGCAGGTCTACAGGCACAACAAGTGTGGAACCCACACGGGAATGCCTGAAGAGATTATTCGCAGCTATTTGAAAAACCCGTACTTGTATCTGGCGGATCGTACATTTTGCTGTGGTTGCGGCAAACATGTTCCTTGGCGCGAGTGCATTTGGGTTGATACGGGCGAAGACCTGCAAACCTATACAGACAAGCTGCGAGAAGAAAAGCCCGAGTTGCGGCCTGGAATTTTCACATGGATGCTCATCCGTTACGTAAATCTGTTTCGTTGACGGTCTCACCGAACCAGACTGTCAAGCAAAGAAAGCGGCTGTTATTCTGAATGTCATTTTGTTTTCCGGCCAGATTGATGGCATTCCAGATTGAAATGTGATCTTGTTTGCATAACGAGGTCTCCACAATATGAATAACAACCCCGCGATGATCGTAGTTGAACAATTGACGAAACAATTTGCCGATCTCCGGACCGGTCCGTTCACCGCACTGGACCATGTCAGTTTTGAAGTTAAACCTGGTGAGGTCTTTGGCCTGCTTGGTCCGAACGGAGCCGGGAAGACAACCTGTTTACGGATACTCAGTACGGTTTTGAAACCGACGAGCGGTCGAGCGTTTGTTGCGGGATATGATGTCGCAACCAATCCTCAGGAAGTTCGAGCTCGGATGGGATTTCTGTCCAATAACACGGGGATCTACGATCGGATGACCGCATGGGAAATGGTCGAACATTTTGGTCGACTTTATGGGATTCCTGAAGCTCCACTGCAAGAACGAATTGCCATGTTGTTCGAGCGACTGAAGATGACGTCGATCCGCGATGTGCTCGGGTCAAAAATGTCGACCGGTATGAAACAGAAAGTTTCAATTGCTCGGGCGATGATTCATGACCCGCCAGTTTTGATATTTGATGAACCAACATCCGGATTAGACGTGCTGGTCGCCAGGAACGTGATCGACGAAGTCGGGGCGTTACGCGATCAGGGGAAATGTATTATTTATTCCACTCATATTATGAGCGAAGTTCAGAAACTGTGTCACCGGATTGCAATCATTTATCGTGGCAAAATCCTCGCAGCCGGATCGGTCAAGGAATTGGCAGACGAACACGACCAGCCGAGTTTAGACGAACTGTTCTTCAAACTGATTGATCAGGAAGACGCGAGAATCGCGACCGCTGTTGGTTGAGCTGTGTTGAGAATCGCCGACGTTGAGAAGTCAAATCTTGTGCCACTGCTTAGGAGTCTTCGGAGAAGCAGTGTCTTCTCTTTCTGCGCGTTAAAGAGCACTGCTTGACCGAGGACGGTCAAGCAGTGGCACAAGACCAAGACTCAACAACCCTGACCTCGCGTCTATCGTCTATTTCCGTCGCCAGAGGCCTCGGTAGATGTTACAACC
>JBAXBD010000518.1:0-4849 GCA_037142165.1 Schlesneria sp.
CTCTCACTCAAAGACATCAGCATGAACAAGATTCTCGTTCTCTTCGATTCCAAGACCGGCCACACGGCAAAAATGGCGGATCTTGTGGCTGAAGGAGCAAAGACCATCTCTGACACCGAAGTTCGATTGCGATCGGTCGAGGAAGCAACGGCGGAAGATGTGATCTGGTGCGATGGTCTGGCTGTCGGCAGCCCGACGAATATGGGGCTGCTGAGCTGGAAAATGAAGCGGTTCTGGGATGAAACCATGATACCGCAATGGGCCAAGGTCGACGGGAAGATTGCCTGTGCCTTCAGTTCATCAGGAGGGTGGGGCGGTGGCTCAGAACTAGTCTGTCAAAGCTTATTGACGGTGCTCATGAACTTCGGGTTTCTGGTATTCGGCGTTACCGATTACGTGAGCCGAGACTTAACCCTGCATTACGGCGCGATCGCCGCAAAAGAACCACGGGACGAAGAGACTCAGGCCGCCTGCCGTAAGCTCGGTCGTCGACTCGCCGAATGGACCGCCGTTTACGCTCATGGTCGACACAACGAACATCCCTCACGAAAAATGTCCGAACGAATGATGCCGGAAGCTTAGAGCTCAAAAAAAGAAGCCGCACGTTGTCACATACCCGTCGTTGCCCGATCGAATCCCCACCCACTGGAATATCCAGGGCGATATCGACGGTTGGGGCGCGAAGTCGTGGGGTGTTTCTCTTATCCCGCTGATGATGGCCGTTTTATTGCTGGTATTCCGCGCTTTACCCTGGTTGTCTCCAACGCAATTCGCATTGAATTCGTTTTCCTCGACGTACGAATTCATTGTGTTGATCGTTCTCGTTTACCTGGCATACATGCAAGGAGTATTGCTTTGGACGGCAATCAATCCACAATTGAGTGCGTCGCGCGCCATCGCTGGTGGTGTGTGCCTGATGTTCGCCTCGTTGGGGAATGTCCTGGGAAAAGTCCTTCGCAACTTCTGGGTCGGAATCAGAACTCCGTGGACCATTGCCAGCGAACGAGTATGGAATACAACCCATCGCCTTGCGGCAAAACTTTTCGTATGTGCCGGCGCTATCGGTCTTGCGACGGTCGTCGCTGGCCTGCCTCCCATGCCCATGTTCGTCATCGTGTTGAGTACGATACTGTTCGCTTCTCTCTTTCCGGCAGCGTACTCACTTTATCTCTATAAATTACTTGAGCATCGTGGCGAGCTTGAGCCAAGTGGGAATGATCAAAACCAGTGATCGCGAATCGACGAAGAAATACTTTTTCAGCGGAAGTTTTCTTAGTTCGCGATGAGTGCAACCATTCTGCGTTGAGAACTCAGGACCACATCGCGGAGATGACCACCGTTTCCAGACCATACTTTTCTTAAACGCCCCAGGTTCAGCGTGATTTGTCGCTTGCCAAATTCTTCAGACTCGTAATGTACGCGTTGACCAACGAGTGATCACTCGCGATTCGTTTAAAATGAAGCTCAACGAAAGCCTTATCAAACTCTTCGGCCCGCTTGGCTCTGGTTTCTGGCGAGTCTTCCTGGAATTTCCCGTCCCAATCATAAAACTGGAGGCGCCCGACGTGCTGATATTCAGCATGAGCGATGAATGGCAGGTCGGAGTTTCGTTGACTGAGAAGAGCGGCGGTCTTCTCCTTTGAAGGAGGGATATGAGGCACAATGTCATTCTGATATTCAAACCTGATGTCAAGAAGAATTCTCTTCGCATAATCTTCTGCGAAATCGATATCGCCCGTCCGAGGTGCTCCAAACGTATAGACTCCAGCCACCTCAATCTTTTCACGTTGAAGCCGCAGGGCGGCCAGCCGAGCCAGGGCGCCCCCTTTGCTGTGACCCGTCACGATCACGGGCAACTTCGAAGTCTGTCGCCGCTTCTGAACGGCACGTAACACATCGTCCCAAAGACTGTGCATGGCATCCCGAAACCCCTGATGCACGCGTCCGGGCGAGATCGACTCGTCAGAAACGAGTTTTAAATCGGCATCGTTTGCCCAGTCGAACACACAGTCGAGCTGCTCATCGAAATCGTGTGAGATGGGAAGAGTGCCTCGAAACGCGACGATAATTTCCGTGGCAGTCGCTCCAACCAATGCCGCGTTGATTTCTTCGCTAACAACGGTCGAAATCTCGTCTTTAATTCCGATGAGGGCGTAGTCGGCTGAGGATTTCGCACCTCCGGGTTGATCGATCAAGTAAGTTGCCGCACTGGCCAAAGCCATTCGACGGACGGTTTGTGGATCATAACCGCTAACCACAATCGAGGCGCCAGACGTCTTATCCGGCGAAATATTGACGGAGGGGGAATTGCATCCGATCACAACCGCCAGACAGAAAGAGAAAGAAAACGCCGAAGGAACAAGTCTTGAGCTCAACATATCGACCTCACTTTTCCGCTCCCTTCACGAAAGCGTTCCGATTGCACGCCAAGGGATTGTCTGACACTGGATCTTTCATAGAAATTGGCGGCCAGAAACCTATCAGATTACAAATGACGCCGCAAAGTAAAACGAACCGTCTTTCGTTTTTGTATCGATAACAACTTGTGTTTGGCCTGACCGAGTTGTAGTTTCAAGTGGTATCGAAACCGGTAATTTGGAGAACCAACATGAGAACTTTCTTCGTCGCAATCACCGGCCTAGCTGCTGGATTTCTGCTCGCCGCGGACGCTCCACAAGGGAACGCAGAAAAGAAAGTGAGAGAACTTCATAAAGAGCGGATCAGCACACTGAAAGAGATTACAGATCTTTATAAGGCCCAGATCGCGAATGGGTTCGTGACTCGTGAAGACATCATGCAGGCAAAGTTGTTACTCCTGAAAGCGGAACTCGATGCCGCGAACACAGATCACGAACGATCGATCGTCCATGAAGCGATCGTCGAGATGATGAAAGATTTTGAAGATATGACGGCTCAGGTCGTGATGCACTCACACGTGGACCGGACTGTTTACCTCAAGGCCAAAGCCGAGCGACTGCGAGCCGAGATTGATTTGGAACGGGCCAAGTCCGGCAGTTTGAAGTGAATCCGAAATCGCGATTGTGAAAAAAATGGCCGTCTTCGTTCCTACAGAGTGTATTTCGATCGAGAGATGACAAGTCGAAGACAATGCGTCGTAGAAAACTCCAGCGAGGATTCTCCTCAAACCAAAGTAGCCATCATCGCTCCTTGTGATGAGCATTATTCGAGAACACATCATTGCGTGGCGGTCGCGTTTGCCATCGGCATACAAACGATTGTTGCTCGAACTGCAGGAACCTAACTCTTCGTCGTTTTAAGCCAATTCTTGAGATCGTCCATCGTCTGGAAATCGAATAGCGCATCGCCGAGAGACTGGCTTTCGGCCAGTGATAACCGATGAACTTCCCTTTCAATTTCCTCGGGCAATTGGCCGCACCGTCGGGTGAGTATCCGTAACAATAGAGTGATACTCCCCTGTTCCCGTCCTTTCACCAGACCTTTTTCTAAACCTTCCTCCAGACCTTCTTCACGTTCTTCCTCTTTGGCGAGGCGTTCCACAGAAGTGATGCAAGGCATTTTCCGTTTCTTTTCGTAAGCGATGAGTTCCGATTTAAACCGACTGTCCAAATCTGGTCGCAGGTGCATCATCCAGTCGATGAGGCGAAAGATCTCACGAATCTCGTCTTGGTTGTAGCCAGCCGAATACAGATTTCGCACTAATTTCGTTTTCGAATTGTATCGAGATTCCGGATCACCTGCAGTACGAAGAGCAGCAATCTGGGCACGCGCCACTTCAACCGTGAGCGTACGGCCCCCCGGCCCAATCTGACTCAAGCAGTATCGGCGACGTGGCCGACGGTGCCAGCGTCGGAATTGATCCACAAAAACAGAGACATCGCGCCAACGTGGTCGGCCGTCGCTCTCGCAATACCATTTCCCGAGCACCTTCCAAACGTTAAGAAAACATCTCTACCTTTCCATTGACTCACGACTATACTATTTGTACTTTTATGTCGCATGTTTGATGGGAGTGAAGAAATCCGCGAGGGCTCAAAGGAAACCATTGTCGCCTTGAGGTTGGCAACTTTGGTTTCGTGGGCGGCGCCGAAGCGGAGAGAAAATAGACATTAGAAAATCAGGACATCGATTTCTTTTCTTGGTCTGGTCTACTTTCTCTTCATCAACTCTCAGCTGCTTCGGCCGCCTCAATTTCCGAAACCGAAACCTGACGGCGACATTTGATCTTTGACATCTTGGAATGAATTAATTTCGGATCGCCCCCGCAGGCATCAATCGATGCGGGCTGATCCTTGATGATTTGTTGTTTGCATGGAGTGCCGTCAAGTCTGTGCAGCATCGGGAGGCAACTCGTACAACAGATATGAAGTTGGCCAACTTTGCCAACTCGACCAAATTCAGAACTACAAAGAAAGCCTACGAAAAAGGGAACTTGGCCAACTTGACCAACTTTTTGAGGATAGAGTAAATGGCTCTTTTGGCGGGCTCGGTGGGACTCGAAGACTCGACCGCACCCTATGGATCTGAAAAACGAGTGAATCCTGTCGAAGTTTGCCAACTTGTCCGACTTCGACTCCTGAAAAACACTACAAAACACGGAACTTGGCCAACTTTGCCAACTTTTTGAGGATTGCGTAATTGGCTTTTTTGGCGGCCTCGGTGGGACTCGAAGACTCGGCCACACCCTACGAATCTGAAAAACGAATGAACCCTGTCGAAGTTGGACAAGTTGGCAAACTTCGACTCCTGAAAACACTACAAAACAGGGAACTTGGCCAACTTTGCCAACTCTTTTGAGGATTGCGTAATTGGCTCTTTTGGCGGCCTCGGTGGGACTCGAAGACTCGGCCACACCCTACGAATCTGAAAA
>JBAXBD010000519.1:0-4839 GCA_037142165.1 Schlesneria sp.
TCAAAATCCAGTGTCCTACAAGACGTGTGGGTTCGAGTCCCACCATCGGCACTCTTACTGCGAAAGGACTTACGGCGAATTGTCGTAAGTCCTTTTTGCGTTTCAAGTTGCTGTTCCGTGGTTGGGATTTAATTCCGCCAATCGGCTGAAGCTCAGATTCGGTGGGACAAACTGCTCCCATAATTCTCTCTCTTCGCGTGTTGGTGGGTCGCCTCTCTGAATTCGAAGTTCCAATGAGATAACGAGCCGGGACGTCACGTCCTTTTCGTATGCGGGCACTCGACGCGAAACAACAGTGTCTGAACGATGCCGCGATCTCATTTGGGAAGCTTCCTGCGAGGCATGCGCGTCGTAATTCTTCAATCTGCGTCATTTGAACGCAGCAATTCATGCCATGTGACAAAACGATTTTTTTCTTTTTTCTCCCCCAAGAAACCAATGGACAGATTTGACCGTCGGCCTACAAAGATTTGTCAAGCGGTACATACGAACAAGATCGATGGAATCGAACATGTTTAAAAACCGCAGACGGGCTGACAGACGGGATCGCTCTGAAGGCCAAATGAAACATTTTTCTTAACGCAACAAAAAGGGCCTGCGGTATGAAACGTTTTTCTGGACAATTTGTGACAACCTTCGTGTGTTTATGTTTTGCATTCGAAAACGCGTATTGCGGTCAGATTCAAGTCGTATCTGACAATCAAGGATGGGTAAATTCGGAAGGTTCAAGTAACGGCGCGTCCGACAAAAATAATACTTTTACGGGTTATCAGAACCTGGGAAACAATGAGCGGTTTAACAGTTGGGCGAGTTTCGTACTTCCTAAATGGACGGGTAGTTTGAGCTCGGTGACACTGGATGTCAGCATTTTAGGATTCGATAAAAACCAGGTCGACATTGGTATCTATGACGTCTCGACGCCGTTTGCAGAATTCTCGAAAGGCAATTCGGGTGTCGACGGATACAAAGATCTTGGGACGGGCAACCTTTATGGTACGGCGTCGGTGTTCACCGATTCGAAGGCGCACAACGTGTCATTAGTGTTATCAGATCAGGCCCTTAAGGATATTAATGCGGCTGAAGGAGATACGTTCATATTGGGATTCACGAACATCACTGCGAATGAGCAAGATGTCAACCCGCTTGCCCCGCTTGGCATCTTCATCAATTTTGGTAATGGTGGCACATATAGTGAGCCAACATTGACGATCACAACAACCGATCCCGTCAGCCCCGTTCCTGAACCGTCAAGTATCGCCTTGATGGGTCTTGGCGGAATTATTGCAGCGTTCGGTGTTTACCGGAAACGGAATCGGCAACGGATGACCGTGAAATGATCCAACATTCTGACTCACGACACTGAAGGAAGCCGCCCCGTTACGGGCGGCTTTTCTTACGTCCAGATCCCATTTCATTTCGGAAGTTTTCGAGGTCCCTTAATCCTGGTAAAGTCTGCCGCATCAGGTTGGTTCGGTTTCATCTTCGCTAAGAACTGGTCGAAGGAAATTCGTTTCGACGGACCGAATCGGTATTTTTCTCTCATTTCCCATCGTTTCCAGTGACATTGGCGTTCAAGTTCAGACGTGGATACCATCGTACCTGTGTTTTCGAAGTAGAAACTCACAGGACTAAACGATGAGACAATCCGTTTGGCTTAGCTGCCTTCTTCTGACCACTATTATTACACCTTTCGCCTTGGCGTCTGAAATTGTCACGATCGCAGGTCATGGCAAGGACGAGTATTCCGGCGATGGCGGGCCTGCATTGAAAGCGGGATTAGGCCAACCGTTCGGCCTTGAAATTGGCCCCGACGGAGCACTCTATTTCTGCGAATTTTCGAATCATGTGATTCGGCGTCTTGATCTGCAAACACAGGTGATCTCAACGGTGGCTGGAACAGGTCGTCAAGCCGGATATGCCGGCGATGGGGGACCGGCGACCGGCGCGCTGATGAACCAGCCACATGAACTAAGGTTCGACCATGCGGGAAACTACTATATCTCAGATATGGTTTCGCAGGCGGTGCGAAAAGTCGATGCAAAAACGAAGGTCATGTCGACGATAGCAGGGACCGGAAAAGCAGGGTTTGACGGAGACGGTGGTCCCGCCAATCAGGCACGACTTGACCTGCCGATCGCCGTGGCCATGGATTCTGATAAAGGCCTTTTGATTTGTGATATCAAGAATCATCGCGTCCGTCGGGTTGACCTGGAATCAGGCGTGATCTCAACCTTCGCCGGAACGGGTGAACGGAAGGCAATTCAAGAGGGACAGCCGCTGGCTGGTGCCTCGCTGAATGGACCACGCTCCGTCGCGGTCGCATCAAATCGAGATCTGATTCTTGTCCTGCGTGAAGGAAACGCCGTTTACCGACTTGATCGATCATCTCTGTTACTTCATCACGTCGCCGGGACCGGCAAGCAAGGCTTTTCGGGTGACGGAGGTGATGCAAGAAACGCTCAATTGGCAGGTCCCAAAGGACTCGCCATTGATCGCGACGGAAGTATCCTGTTATGCGATACCGAGAATCACGCGGTCCGCATCATTCATCATTTAACGGGAAAAATCGAAACACTGATCGGTGACGGGAAAGCGGGTGATGGACCTGACGGAGAGCCGCTGAAGTGCCGACTCAATCGGCCACACGGCATCTTCGTCGCGAGCAACGGTGATATCTATATCGGCGACAGTAATAACAACAAAGTCAGAAAGCTTTCACGCAAGTGATTGAGGATTCATACTTGGCTGGCCCCATTCGATCGACGAACTTTGTCATCGCGATTTTGATCGTGTCGGCGACATATCAAGGTCTTGGCGCGGAAGAACGAAAGTCGGTCGTCCCTGCGGCAGGGACTGGAACGGCTTTGACATCGAAGATACCCCTCGTTCGTGATGCGAGTTTTCAATTTGATGTGATGCTTCAACGTCTGCGGCGGTCGCGGATTGATTTGCCAAACCGACCCCGTGTTACTCATTCTTATCGACCTTTACGTCAGATCTCGCTCTTGAACGGCGATCGTTTCGTTGCCGAATGCCTTGACTGGGGTTCACAAATCGCCGCGTTTCGTTTGTTGAGCGGACAAACAATATCGGTACCGGTGTCGGCCATATCTCAACTGGCCAGCTTGCCGGGAGAAGTGGATGTTCATGTCGATTCATTCGAAGCCGGACCTACAGATCAATCGGAGCCCGAACAGGGCCGAACACTTGATGACACACATGCCGCGAGCGGACGGTCGTCCCTTCGAATCGATTCGACCTCTTCAGGCTATCGGTACAATCTCCATCAACCTCTCCCCTTTACGAGAATTGAATTCTCATTCCAGACAGCAATCAACGATCCCGCCTCTGCATGCGGTGAATGGGAAATCGAGTGGGATGACAAAGTCGATAACCGGAAGCCACTGACCGTTCGTGTTGGTCCCGGGCAATCAATCTCGGTATCAGGGATGAGTCGCGGTACGGAATCTGTCTCTCAAAACCTGAAATTGTCTGACGGATGGCATTCATTTATCGCTTTGATCGAACCGGAACGCATGCGATTGACCGTCGATGACGCCCTGATCGCATCAAGCGAGACGCCTGCGGTTTCGATCAAGTCAATTCGCTTTAGACCGGTCGACCCCAGGTCGACGAACGGACTTTGGATTGACGACCTCCAGATTTTGAAATTACGTCCAACAGACAATCAGGAACGGTCTTTCATTCCCCCCGCCGGTCGCGACACGCTCACGACCGAAATGGGTGACGAATTATTTGGCCGCATCATTGGCCTGACAGGATCGTCGGTAACTCTGGAAACGATCGGCCAACTCCGTTCGATTCCATTAAATCGTGTGACATCACTCGATTGGAACCAATCGGCCACTGAAATCAAACAAGCGTTCGCGACGAACAGCGGTGTTGTCGCAACAGTCGAAATGCAACCATTTGTTGACCGACCCGAATGCCAACCAGAAAAGTGGACTGTCACGATCACGAGAATCGATGCCAGATATTTGATCGTTCAACATTCGCTGGCGGGCGAACTGAAATTGAAATGGTCCGACGTGCGTCGGGTCGAACCTCAGTTTGTTGGCCAGACACTTTTGGTTGACGCACGACGGTTTCATCTCGGCAATTCGATTCGGACCGATTTCCATCGACATCTTCCCGATGGTACCGAGATCCGCGGCGACTTCGACTTGCGAACAATTCCGTCGGGTGAACCCTACTTTTCTCTCGACGTTGCAGAACTCGAAGCCGCCAGTCCGGAAGCACCGCCGGCAAGTCCCTTTCTCGCGAAACTTCGTGCGGGAAACCTCGTTACCGAAGTTTTCGTGAACGATCAACGAATCGGGCATTTAAACCAGATGATACGCTTCAAAGCCCCTGCGAGTACCCCCGATCGGATTCGTCTTGGTTTTCCGCGCGAACTTTTGAAACGAGGACAAAACTCGTTTCGGTTACGGCAGCAACCCCTTGAGCCCAACGGTCACGAATTTGACGACGGGGAAATTGGGAACATTCGATTCGAATTCGTCATCGAGAATTAATAAGCTACCCGTGTCATCGTTTTGGATTCCATTTGCCGAACACCGAATACTATTTGACCGGATCTATCGATGCAGATTCATCGTCTGAACGAAATTCTCGAACAATTCCCGCGCCACCGAATCGCCGTGCTGGGTGATTTCTTTCTCGACAAATATCTGGAAGTCGAGCCCGAACTGGCTGAGCCGAGCCTCGAGACCGGGCGGGTTGCTCATCAGGTACTTTCGGTGAGGCGCTATCCCGGCGCCGCAGGGACTGTCGTTAACAATCTCGCTGCTTTGGGAGCAGGCGACCTCTAAGCGATCG
>JBAXBD010000520.1:0-4828 GCA_037142165.1 Schlesneria sp.
CATGCGCGCTGGCCGATTGCACGAGCCGATCGCGGACAAATCTGGACCCTGAGTATCAATGAAGCAAAAAGTCTGATTGCATTCGGCGGCTACGGTGCTCAGCAAATTAGTGGCGATATCTCAATCGCCGATTCGACTCACGGTCGGCAATTGACGATCCTTCCTCCGCCGCTTCCTGACGAAGACCCGATGCAACGATTTGTGACCGGACACCTGCAGACGGTCAATTCCGTTTCCTTTTCGCCGAATGGCGAATGGCTGGCTTCAATCAGCCTGGATGGAGACATTCGCTTATGGTCCGTGGGAAGCTGGAAATCTCAACAAATCCTCCCCGCCGGTAGCAATCCCCCCCTCTCCAGCGTCTATGTTCAGTTTATTTCGAATAACCAGTTTGTTGCCTCGTTGAATCAGTCGACGGACCCCAAACAGCCTGTTTCTCAATTAAGGATGTTTACGATCGGCCCCGACCAGAAGGTGACCGCAGAAACGCTCGCCTCTTCTCATCAAGGGCTGATCACCGCTTTAGGGGCCGCATCGAACTCACAACGCTGGTACTCGGGCGATGCGAATGGCGAACTCGTCATCTGGCAGGGAGCGCAACCTCAAAGGACGAAATCACCGTTCAAAAAGATTCCGCTCCGGGCGATTTCCACCAGCTCAAACGGAAATGCCCTGATCCTGCACTCACCGACAGCAGCCGCGATCGCAGCGGGCAAAGAGGACTTTGCGTATGCCGAGTTAGAGAATATTTCCGATACCAGTTCGACGTTGTTGGAACGTCGTGAGTGGAAACTCCAGGGGGAAACACTCGCTGCAGCGCTGAGCGCAGACGGAAAATATGCCGCCATGACACGTCCTGGCGAGGCCGCGATCGAAGTGTTTTCGCTGATCGATCCCAGGAACAATCAAAACCGACCGAAACCATTCTCTTCGCAGCGACCGACCGTGCTGGCGGGCTCTGGTTCGACGGTCCATCGAGTTCAGTTCGTTCGGCAGCCGGAGACAATGCTTGCAATCTCGACCAACGTGAGCGGCGAGTGGACGCACGGGTTCAACCTGGCTTCGGCTGAAGTTGTTCGCCCGAGTGCTCTCGGTCAAGTCCAGCCGGCTCATACGCCACCGGATTGGAAAATCGAAGTTGGCCCGTCGTTCGAAGGGCTTGAGCAAACACTGGTCATCCAGGCGAAAGGGACTGAACGAGCGAAGTTGACCCTGTCCCATCAGCGCGAAGGTCATTACGCCGCACATGGCTGGATCTTCGAAAAAGGCGAGGAGCAGCCTTCCGCTGTCGCCATCGGAACGCTGCGTCAAAACGCAATTTTTGTGTTCGACCTGCGTGAGCCGGGCCGAGCACCAGTGATCCGCTACTATCGCGACCATACCAACGCGGTCAATTCCTTAAGCCAGTCAGCAGACGGACGTTTTCTTGCGTCCAGTTCACAGGATCAGACGATCCGCATCTGGAGCCTGGATGGCTTGCTGACTCAACCTGCCCGCTTTTCAAAGCGAACCGCCTGGGGAGGCGATTTCGAAATTCGTGATGGGAATCTTTTCGCCGCATCATTGCTGGAATTTGGAATCTTATCGGGAAGACGGCTTAAAGATTCGGACCAGATCGTCAAAATTGCATTGCAGCAGGATGGGCAACGCGTTGAACTCACTGACGCTCAACAGATCTTGAAAGCTTTGGAAAGTTTACCACTTACCGAATCGGTCGAAATTCATGCGGCCCGTGCAGGTGCCGGTCTTCCGCCGTTCATTGTCACCCCGGCCTGGGAACCGATGACCACACTTTTCATCGATCGACGCAATGAATGGGCCGCATGGTCACCTGCTGGCTATTATAATTCGAGCGTTGACGGCGACGAGTTATTCGGATTCCAGATCAACCCGTCGCGCCGAGGTGACGAACCAAAGTTCTCTCGAGCCGAGCAACTACGGGACCAGTACGAGCGACCTGACCTGCTGCAAAAACTGTTTGCTCTCGGATCACTTTCCGATGCGCTAAAGGCTGTGGCCATTGTCCCGCAAAATCCTGGCGCGATCGTCGCCCAGATGCCCCGTGTTCAGTTGAATGAACCAGTTTCCATGAAAAGTTATCCGCTTGGAGCGGAAGTCACCATTGCTGCCGACGTCGATTTTGCCAACGTTCCTCCGTCAGAATTCAAGATCGACGGCTGGGTCAACGGCGCCAAACTTGGTCCGCCGATCGCGTCGGTCGTCAAAGGCCTGCGTCGATTCTCCTGGACGATTTCGCCACCACCTGGTGATTACCAGGCTGTTGTAAAAGTCGAATCACTCGGGCCGACGCTTGCGCCGGGACTCTATTCTGATGCACAAATCCCTTTCGTGATGTCAGGCCAACCCGAAATGCGGACCGTCCACGTCCTGGCAATCGGTGCGAACAACTATCAAGGGGATTTGAAACTCAATTTCTGTATTAACGATGCTCAGGATTTCGTGAAATTGATCGGAGAAAGCGCCGGACCGCACTACAGGATCGGCGTGGTGAAAGTCATGGTTGATGACAATCTGGCCGATGCCGGTCAATTTGAGAAAGAGACGTTTCAGAAACAACTCAGCCAATTTGCCAGTCAGATCAAACGGACTCCACTCAAGTCGAATGATATGGTCATGATCTTCCTGGCGGGGTTGGGCGAGGTTGTAGGAAAAGAATATTTTTTTGTCCCTCCCGTCAATGAAATCAAAAACCTGTCTCAACTGGCCGTCTTGCAAAGACACTCGATCTCTTGGTCTGCGTTCCGTGGTTTGATCGAAGAAGTCCCCAATTGTGGCAAAGTCTTTTTTCTGGATACCTGTTACGCGGGAAATATTGCCCGACTGGAATCCGAAAAGGCTCGCCTGCGTCCTCTGAAGAACCTCAATACCGTCGTCTTCGCAGCCACCACGGAAGACCTGACAACGCGTGAGGACAACGTGAACCGGCATGGGCGGTTTACCGCATTCCTGCTCGACGGACTTGGAGGGAGCGCCGATGGCAGTACGGTTGATCCGAATCTTGCAGGCTTTCCACCCGTCGAACCTGACGGCCGAGTCAGCCTGCTCGAAACCGTGGGATTCGTGTCACGCCGTGTCTACGAAAAGTGGCGAGATCAGCAGCCGAAATACACCCCTGTATCTCT
Source organism: Schlesneria sp. (assembly GCA_037142165.1). Classification (GTDB taxonomy): domain Bacteria; phylum Planctomycetota; class Planctomycetia; order Planctomycetales; family Planctomycetaceae; genus Schlesneria. The sequence goes on from JBAXBD010000520.1 coordinate 3,144, forward strand.
GATCCGCTTTTTGAACGATCCGATCATCGACGTGGCAGTGCCGGCGAAGGCCGGAAATTAGGAGGCAGATTATGAGTTCGGATTCGACGAAAATCGACTTATCGGAAGATGAGGGCGAGTTGAACACCGTTCGAGATACTCACATCAATCCGAAGGACACGTCAGACAACGACCACAGCCTGAAAACCGTTCCTGAAGGAAGTTTGACACCGCGAGCCACTTCCGATCACGAGATCACCCTGAAGACCGAGGTCTGCGAGAATCAGTCACTTCGCACAGCCTCTGATGAGAAAACACTTGTCGAAAACAATTTGACACCGCAAGTCGGGTCCGATCACGGCGTCAGCCCGAATACGATTGTCATCGATCAAGAGTCACCAAAACCGATTTTAGATCCGAAGAACGTTGAAGAGACCATCGTCGGCACGCATTCGACAACATCAACTTCCGTCGAAACCTCGAACCGATTCCGAATTCTCCGTTCACATGCCAAGGGGGGATTAGGAAAGGTCTCCGTTGCCCTGGACCTTCAACTGAACCGGGAAGTCGCGCTGAAAGAAATCCTTGAACATTTTGAAGACGACCCGACGGCCAGGGAACGGTTTGTTCTCGAAGCGGAAATCACGGGTGGCCTTGAACACCCCGGAATCGTCCCGGTCTACGCACTCGGGCAAGGACAGCACGGAAATCCATACTATGCCATGCGGTTCATCAAGGGTGACAGTCTGAAGCGATCGATTGATGATTTCCATAAGAAGGACAAGCAAAAGGCGCTGTCACCGGGTGAACGACAGTTGGCATTACGTCAGCTTCTGGGACGCTTCACGGATGTCTGCAACGCTATGGAATATGCACACAGCCGTGGCGTGCTGCACCGGGATTTGAAACCGGCCAACGTCATGGTCGGCAAGTACGGTGAAACACTTGTCGTCGACTGGGGTCTCGCGAAAGCGGTCGGTAAAGCGGAAGTTGGAGCGGATTCGCCATTGCGTCCGACATCCGCGCTCAGCGGCTCGATTCAGACGCTGCAAGGCTCGGCACTTGGGACCCCCGCTTACATGAGCCCCGAACAGGCAGCAGGTCTGTTGGACAACCTCGGCCCTGCCACTGACATTTATAGCCTGGGTGCGACGCTTTATCATATTCTTTGCGGTCGCCCTCCCTTCGAACGGGACAACCTTACCGAAACCCTGCGCAAGGTTCGAACAGGAGAATTTCCTCGGCCCAGAGAGTTACGCAACGACATTCCACGGGGCCTGGAAGCGATCTGCCTGAAGGGGATGGCCCTTCGTCCCGAAGATCGGTATTCCACGGCGAACTTGATGGCAGACGACATCGAGCATTGGCTGGCCGACGAACCAATCAGCGCCGCCCAGGATACCTTCAGCGAGCGTCTTTCACGCTGGGCTCGCAAAAACAAGGGCCTCGTTCAGGCCGGAAGCGTTTCACTGGCGTTGATCGCTTTGATTTCGTCGATTGCATACGGCATTGTCAGTCTCGCAAATCATCGACTCAATAACGCGAACAAAACCATCAGTCAGCAGAACGAACAAATCACCAGTAAGGAAAACAAATTTATTAAGTTTATCCATTACTTGTGATTTTTTCTTGGTATCTTCAAGAAGTTCATTTTCTTCAAAAAGCATGATGTCATCTAGAGAGATATGTAAGTTTTTGCTTTCTGT
>JBAXBD010000521.1:0-4825 GCA_037142165.1 Schlesneria sp.
TCTATCGGCATGGCAGAGCACCGAAACGAAGTTCAAAACCGATCTTCGACTGGCTCCTGATCGCACTGGCGATTCTGGTGCCACTCGACGTTGCCTTGCGACGTATTCAAATCGACTTCGCTTCGATCAAGTCTGCATTGGGATTTGGTCCACGTACAGCCGCGACAGCGACCATGGGGGCCTTGCTGCAAGCGAAGGAAACGGCGAGTGCTGCCATCAAATCGCGAAGAGAAGATCGTCCCCTTCCCTCTCAAACGCCAGGTTCGATGCCGGTCCGATCGGCTTCGAAATCGACAACGTCACCGACGGTAGTCCGTCAACAACCCGACGAACCGCCACCGCCATCGCCAAGCTCTGCCACATCCACAACCGAGCGATTGCTGGCCCTGAAACGAAAACGAGACGAAGAAAAGTAAATCCAAGGTTAAAAGATGAATCAACAAGACGTGCAACCTCGCTTCACTCCTGTTTTTCAATGATTCATCCTTCATCCTTCCGCCTTCATCCTTAACTATGTAACTAAGTGAAAGTCCCCACTATGAGTGCAGCAGAAGTCATCGACCTGGGTTCCCTGGAAAGGGAAGCGGAACATTTCAAGTCTCAATTCGCCGAAGCTCGCGCCGCGATCGGGAAAGTGATTGTCGGTCAGCAACGGACTGTCGAAGCGGCCTTAACCGCGATCATGTGCGGCGGTAACGTGCTGCTGGAAGGTGTCCCCGGTCTCGGTAAGACCGAACTGGTGAAAGCCCTGTCACGCGTTCTCGACCTCGAATTTCGCCGAATTCAGTTCACCCCCGACCTGATGCCTGCCGACATCGTCGGGACGAATGTCATGGCAAGCGATGAGAACGGCCAGTACCGGTTTGAATTCCGCAAGGGACCGATCTTCACCCAGTTGCTGCTGGCAGACGAAATCAACCGAGCCTCACCGAAGACGCAGTCGGCTCTGCTGGAAACGATGCAGGAACACTCGGTGACCACCGGCGGAAATATCTTTCAGTTGAAAGAGCCGTTCTTCGTTCTGGCAACCCAGAACCCGATCGAACAGGAAGGGACGTATCCACTCCCTGAAGCACAACTCGACCGCTTCATGTTCAAGGTGGTCGTTCCATTCCTGAACCGGGATGAACTCAACGAAGTCGTCAGCCGTACAATCCTCAAAACGCCGATCGAGATTCCCAAACTGCTTGATTCCGACCGGATCATGTCGCTGCGGAAGATCCTTGAGAAAGTCGTCGTGACCGACGCGTTACGGGACTACGCCGTTCGGCTGGTCCTGGCGACCCATCCCATCAGTGACTTCGCGACACCGCGAGTCAAACAATACATCAAGTGGGGAGCCAGCCCTCGTGCGGCACAGGCTTTGATCCGGGCAGCCCGAGTCCGAGCACTGGCGGAAGGCCGAGTCCACGTCGCCTTCGAAGACATTCGCCATTTCGCCTGTGAAGTCCTCGGCCACCGAATGCTACTGAACTACGACGGCCAGGCCGAAAACCTCGACGTCAACGAAATTGTCTTGGAATGTGTGAAATCATTGTCCGAAACAATGTGACGAGGAAACGATGTTGGCATGACTACGTTTGTCATCGAATGAAGTTTGTTTGATGTGCCACTGCTTAGGAGTCTTCGGAGAAGCAGTGTCTTCGCTTTTTTCATTACGAAGAAAGAGCAATAGTTGACCGAAGGCGGTCAAAAATTGGCACAAGACTTTTTAGCAGTGACAGATGACACGACTCTCAATTGCTCAGTCACAGTAATCGAAACTTTCCAGATTGGTCGGTAATCCATGGAATCAACAAAACAGTTTACGTCACTTCTCGACAATTCGACCTTGGGACGAGTCGAGCGGATGCGGCTGTTACCCATGCGGCGGATGACAAACCGCAGCCGGGGTGAGCATCTTGCCGGTAAGGGTGGAACGAGCACCGAATTCAACGATTACCGCGATTACTCGGCTGGCGACGACATGCGGTACGTCGACTGGAACATTTTCTCACGGCTGAACCGTCCCTATGTGAAGCAGTATCGCCACGAAGAAGAAATGCACGTGGTAATCCTGGTCGATGCCTCGGCCTCCATGCGGTTCGGCGAAAAATTCGAAAAGGCAAAACAACTTGCCGCCTGCTTTGCCGTCATGGGTTTAATGAACCTGGAAAAGGTCAGTGTCTTCGCCTGCCAGCACGCAGGACAGACGCCGCAGATTCTGCCCCCCTGCACCGGCCGGATGAGTATGAAACGGATCTTTTCCTTTCTGGAAAATCTCCCACCCGGTGGTGATTTCCCGATCGACGAAGCGGTAGAAGCGGTACTGAAACAGCACCGTGGTCGAGGTGTCTGCGTCGTTCTGTCAGACTTCCTCACCTTCGGGGCGATGGAACGTCCGATGAATCAACTCTTCAGCGCCGGACTGGAAGTCTTCGGCGTCCAGCTTCTGTGTGCCTTGGAACTGAACCCCGAACTGACCGGTGACCTGAGGTTTGTCGATTCAGAGACCGGGATGACGTTAGACGTTTCATCCGTCGGGGATCTCATCGGTTTCTACCACGATCACCTGGCGGGATTACAGGATCATCTCGCCGCGCTCTGTCGACAGCGGAGCGGACGGTTCATCTGCATGGACTCGGGCTTACCATTGGAAACGATGGTCTTCGACGTCTTGAAGCGGAAAGGCTGGGTCCAGTAATGCCGCAAAAGCTTCGTCGACAAACGAAATCCTTCAGCATGCAGAGAGGTGACACTCGATGAGCTGGCCAGGCTTTTCCGCGCTGATCAATGCCTGGTGGTTTCTGCTGCTGGTGCCGTTGATCATTTTCTATTTTCTCAAATTGCGTCGTCCGCGATTCGATATCCCGTCACTGGCACTCTGGCGACAGGTTGTCAGCGATCAACGAGTCAATTCGCCCTTCCAGAAGTTCAAACGAAATCTATTGCTCCTCCTGCAAATCCTGTTGTTGTGCTCTCTGATCTTCGGGGCGATGCAGCCTTATTTGTCCACAGGCTCGGAACAGGCTCAGTATCTGCCGGTACTGATCGACAACTCGGCCAGCATGGCGGCACTCGATGGCACCAACGGAAAATCCCGGCTGGACGAGGCGAAGGAAAAAGTCACCAAGTTGATTGATGATTTGCTCGCCGACCAGCGGCTATGCCTGATCTCGGTCAATTCGACGGCTCGCAAACTGACCGACTTCACGGACAATAAACGACTGCTGAAAGAAGCTCTTTCCCGCCTGGATATCAGTCAGGTACCCAGCCGTCTGGAAGATGGCCTGCGGATGGCCCAGGCCATGTCGCGAGTTCAGGCGATCGACACTGTCGTCTTGATATCTGACGGAAACGTCCCGCCAAACATCGAATTTGAACTCCCTTACAAATTGAATTTCCAGAAGCTGGAAACCGGCGGAGCCAATGTTGGGATTGTCGACTTCAACGCCCGGCGATCACGAACCGGCTGGGATGTCTTTGCTCGTATCGAAGGGACGAAACAGCCAGACGGATCGAAAAGTGGCCCTCCAACCGCGAAGACATTGTGCGAGTACGAATTACTGCAGAACGGAACGTCCATCAAGCAGGACACTGTATCGATCGATGGTGGCAAGGCCGAACGACTGGTCTTCAAGGTCTCGACCTCGATCGCCACATCGCTGGAATTACGAGTAAAGCCAGACGGGTTTGATTCGCTGGCCACGGATAACGTCGCCTTTCTGGATCTTCCCGCACCGCGCCCTTTGACCGTGTTTTGTCCTCGGTCGATGGAGACATACCGAAACGCCCTCGAAAACATTGCTGACATCAATTTGTATCCCGGTACGGACAACGAACCCAAAGCAGTCGATCTGAAATTCGCGGAAGGTCCGCTCTCGACCGGTCCCGAGGCCCGAGTCCGATTCAATGTCGGCTTCATCCCTGACGATTTGTCGAATCTCGCCGAACTGGTCTCAGGCCAGACAGAAGTCGTCGACTGGCGACGCACATCACCATTACTTCAACACGTTCAGCTTCTGGATGTGCAAATCGCCGACGACCCACAATTAGCTAAAGGAGTTGGCGAACGCGATTTTGAATTGGCGGGCTATGAGATTCTGGCAACGTCTCGTTCGGGACCACTAATTCTCGAACGAGATCTGGAAGGTCGATTGGACTACAACTTTCTGTTTAGCACCGATCGCTCGTCACTAGTCTATCGGGTCGGTTTTCCCATTCTGATTCAGAACGTCACCCAGATCGCAGCTCAACGAGCGAACCTCCTCGATGCCAAAGCTCACGCCACGGCAACGTTACCTCCTCAACGGATCGAGCCCGAAACCGAAGTCCACATCTCTGGTCCGAACGGATATACCGAAACAGTCAGAAGCGACAAGAATGGATTCTTATCAGGGATGGGTGCACCGTACGTGGGGATGTACGAAATCACCGGCCCGGCCGAACCGTTGAAGATCGGCGTCAGCCTGCTCTCCTCCAGCGAAACCGGCCTCAAGGCAGTTGAAAAGTTAATGTTCCCGGAAGTCTCCGTCGAAGCCGCGAAATCGGTATTGAAAACCGATCAGCCACTCTGGCGCTGGTTCGCCGCAGCAGGTTTAATTTTCCTATTGCTGGAATGGTGGTACTTCCAAAAACGCCCTTCAGGCGTTCCGGGTTAAGCGACTACGAAATAAGACACAGAAAGCCTCTTCTAGTTTAATGTTGTCGTACGATCGAAGAATTGATCTCTCGCAGAGCCACGGAGATGCGGAGATACAAGAGACAAGATTGATCAATCCTCCGTGTCTCAGTGCCTTGTATGTTGCCAAAACGAAGTAAACGCAGTGTAGTGGAGACCGGGAAG
>JBAXBD010000522.1:0-4823 GCA_037142165.1 Schlesneria sp.
AGACAAATGAGTCTCGGTGAGAGTTCGCGCGAGTCTGTTGATCGAACGCATTCTACCGGAGACAATTAAAGTTTCAGGCGATGGGCCTGTGTTCTTCAGGTATTTCATGTGATGAAAACCAGCAGAGGCTGATTGCGACGGGGAGGTCGGGATGATTCTGGGCAAACTATTACCGTGCGGGGAGGCGCTGCGATCCCTTTAACGAAGGCGTCTCTCGTTGTGGGACGAAAGCCCGAATGCGATATCACGATCGCGTGCAATTCTGTTTCAAGTCGTCATTGCCTGCTGGAGTTTGAAGACGGCTGGTGGTGGATTCGCGATCTCGAAAGCCGGACCGGGACTGGTGTCAACGGACGTCGGATCTCGAACCAGCGAATCGCCCCCAAAGACATCCTGACGATCGGTCGTCAGCGACTGGTCGTTGTTTACCAGGTCACGAAGAAGTTTGCCGCAATTACTGCCAGGCGAGATGCAGAAGAGGATCTCGCACTTAGTTTTCTGACTGAGTCGCCGCAGGAGGTTCGCGAGGGTCTTCCGGTCGATGAACCCGATGAACTTCCGAAAAACGTCCAACATCAGGCACCTTTCGAGGACGAGAACAAAAAATCCGTGACGCAGACAATGACTTTCTCTGGAACTCAAACGCAGAAAATCGACCCTGTAACACGGCATGAGTTTTCTCAGTCAACTTTACAACCGCCGGCTCCGAAGTCGTCAACGCCTCAAAGCGGTTCTCAACGTTTTCCGGCAGAGAACGATTTCAAGCCAGCTTCAGCTCAAAGCGTTCCGCAGCCCTCTTCAATACCCAGGAATTTTCCGCAACAGTCCCCGTCAGAGACTTCGCCAGGCACGCCGTCGCCGCTTCCCCAGCCAAAGCCGACGAACTCATTTGGACCCGAGCTCGGAAAATTACTCCCCTCCGGTGGTGGCGCTCCGATTCCGCTGAGGGGACCTGAACTGGTTCTGGGTCGAAGTCCCGAATGTGACGTTCGAATTCGCTTTCCGTCAGTCTCTTCGCGACATTGTAAGCTGATGTTCGACAAGGGGTATTGGCTTGTTGAAGATCTGAACAGTACGAACGGAACCTGGGTCGACGGAGATCGTTGTCTGCTGCAATGCCTGTTGCCGGAAAGCGTCCTTGCACTGGATAAGCATCGGTACACAATCCATTATCTGCTGCGTGCCGACGGACCACCTCCCGTGATCAAACGCCTTTTCACCCAAAGCCTGCTGGAAAAGGCAGGGTTTGGCAAACAGTTCACTGGAGACCAGCTTGCCGGTCGCCAGCTCCCCGACGACGACGAACAAAAGCCGAAGAGGTACAACTTGTTGGACTCGGACGACGAGTCCCGTTAGAGAAGATTCAAAAACGATCGGGAACCGTCCCGATTTTGTGCTGCCCCCGGGTGAATAGTTCGTACTGACGAGCCGATGGCTCGCTGGAGTCGATTTTAATGAAAATGCTGATCGTAGACGATTCACCGATGGACCGGGCACTTGCTTCGGGTCTGATCAAACGACGTATGAAATGCGAGATTCTCGAAGCGTCCAACGGGCGCGAAGGACTGGAACGAATCGAGCGTGATCATCCAGACTTCGTGCTGTCAGATCTCCAGATGCCCGAGATGAATGGCCTGGAACTTGTTTCGATCATCAAGGATCGATTTCCCAATATTCCCGTGATCTTGATGACGGCACAAGGAAGCGAAGAAATTGCTTCTCAGGCGCTGCATCATGGCGCGGCCAGTTACGTACCGAAACGTCGTCTTGCTGACGATCTTGTTGCAACAATCGAACGAGTCCTCGCCACGGCACGCGAAGAACGTCGTCAATCAGTCTTGATGCATCACCTCGCGCAGACGGAGACACGTTTCATTTTGCAGAACGATCCCAACGTGCTGCCACAATTGGTCAGTTACCTGCTGGACATGCTGCGCTGCATGCCACTGGGTGACGAAACGGAACGTCTTCGAGTCGGCATCGCCCTGGAAGAGGGACTCAACAACGCCTTTTATCACGGCAACATGGAAGTCTCGGCCAATGACGGTCCGCGCGACCGTAAGAGCTACGAGAACTTAGCCGAACAGCGATCAACAGAATCGCCCTATTGTGATCGCAAAATCGATGTTCATGTCTGGATTTCACCCGCCGAAGCCAGGTTCGTCATTCGAGACGACGGACCAGGTTTCGCCTGGAAACAACATCTTGATACACAGGTCGCACCATCCCAGCAAAGCTACGGTCGCGGCATCGTCCTGATGCGATCGAGTATGGATGAAGTCTCTTATAATGAAAAAGGGAATGAAGTCACGCTCGTAAAACGGAGTGTGAGTATCAGCGAAGAAGAAGTCGATTGATCGAGTAATGAATTTTGGAAGATCGGGCGAGCGAGGCTCCCGCCGAACGCGTCGTCGATGCGTGTAACTGCTTCGCGGGTTGGCACGAGCCTTGCCATCCCGACGCAAATTCTTCGCGATGGTCGAAGAAACGAATTGCGAGTGACAAATTTCATTTGATGAGACAGACCATGCAAGTCCTATCGAGAATCGTCGCGTGTCTGGTGCTGGTATCTTCCCTGCCGCTTTCGGCTCAACAACCGGCTAATCCGTCGCCAGGCGACGCGATGATCGATAGTCATCTCATCCTGGAGACGGCCCAGGTCAGCCGTCGTTTTCTCGAAGGAGCAAACTCGCGCGAAGAGTGGGAATCGCAACGGGATGAATTGAAACGCCGCTATTTTGATATGCTCGGCCTGTGGCCCCTGCCCGACCGTACGCCCCTGAAGGCCACGGTCACCGGCACGCTCGATCTGGAAGGTGTGCAAGTAGAAAAGGTGCATTTTCAAAGCCGACCAGGCTTGTACGTTACCGGTAATCTCTATCGACCGACCAACACCGCAGGGAAACTTCCGGCGGTTTTGTATGTCTGTGGTCACGCAAACAAAGGACGCGACGGCAACAAGACCGCTTATCAGCATCACGGCATGTGGTTCGCCACGCACGGATACGTCTGCCTGATGATCGATACGCTGCAGCTTGGCGAGATCGCAGGGATACATCACGGAACTCACAACAAAGAGCGATGGTGGTGGCAATCTGCGGGATACACCCCGGCAGGTGTCGAATGCTGGAACGGCGTCCGGGCGCTCGACTACCTGATCTCTCGTCCCGACGTGGATGCAGAAAAACTGGCTGTCACGGGGAGAAGCGGAGGAGGTGCGGCCAGCTTCTGGATCGCCGCCGCAGACGATCGCGTTAAAGTCTGTGTACCCGTCAGTGGCATGGCAGACCTGTAATGCTACGTCGACGACAAGGTCTGTAACGGCCATTGCGACTGCATGTTTCTCTATAACACCTATCGATGGGAATGGACGACAATCGCAGCATTGGTCGCACCCCGTCCGATGTTGTTTGAAAACTCGGGCTACGACCCCATCTTTCCAATGCCAGCCAATGAGCGGATTCGTGACCGCCTGGCAAAGATCTATGGCTGGTATGAGAAGAAGCCTGGCGAACTTTTTGATATTGGTGTCACACCGGGGGGGCATACGGACAATGTCGCACTCAGGCTCATGGCCTATCGCTGGATCAATCATCATCTCAAGGGCGACAGCTCGGAAGTTGACGAGCCAAAGTTGCCCGTCATCGATGGGAAGAAATTACGTGTCTTTCCTGAAGACAGTGATCTTCCTGCAGACCAACTGAACGCCACGATCGACGAAACCTTCGTTCTGGCAGGAAAGCCGGAACCACCACAAACTCGTGAAGAATTCACTGCCTGGTCCAATCGACTGACACAACGGCTGGAAGAACTGGTGTTTCGCGAGTGGCCAGATCAGGTTCCCGCAGCCGAGGTCCGTGACAGACGACCAGACGGCGAGTACATCCTCGGTACCGAAGACGAAATATTGGTACTCGCCCGGCGACATGAAGTGGCTCAACAAGTCCCCAAGTCGCCTGAACATCGCGAGCGATTGTGGTTGGTCATCTTGAATCCTGATGAGCCCGAAGCAACTCTTCCCGAGTGGGTTAAAGAGACAGTGTTGGCAGGCCAATCGACGGTCACCATCAGCCCGCGTGGCTGCGGTGAGTCGCTGAAATGGACTCGCAAGAACCCGCCGAACTATGTCGAACGAGCTCACGTTATGGTGGGTCGCACTGTCGACGCAGGCCGCGTTTACGACATTCAATCCGTGGCTCGCTGGCTGCACGAAGCAGACGGAAATGAACTGACGATTGGGGTAGCAGGACGCGGTCCAGCCGGTGTTCTCGGTGCCTATGCGGCACTCTTTGAAACGAGCATCAGCGAGGTGATGCTGATCGATCCTCCGAAATCGCATCGCGAGGGACCGACGTTGTTAAATGTGCTTCGTGTTTTCGATATTCCCGACGCGATGGGATTGCTCGCACCTAGGCACCTCACTCTGTTCAATGCCGATAACGAAACGTTTAATCGGACGGAACAAATCTATAAAGCTGCCGGTTACGAATCTCGAATCACGCGAAAGCCATTGAAGAAATAGAAGGTAAAGGGTTGAAATGACATGTGCCACTGCTTGACTGTCCTCGGTCAAGCAGTGGTCTTCAATTCAACAGCAAGATAATGAAGACACTGCGTCGGAGAAGACTCCGTCGAGGCTTCGCCTCAGACCAAAGTAGCCATCATCGCTCCGCGTGATGAGCATTGTTCGAGAACCTGCCAAATGACAATCGGCACGTTCTCAAATCAGAAATTCAAACGAAATATCTGCCAAGATGCGTCGGCAACGTTTGAATCGTTTTCGACGCATGCTCATCACGCGGAGCGATGATGGCTACTTTGGA
>JBAXBD010000523.1:0-4820 GCA_037142165.1 Schlesneria sp.
GCGGCGATGTTTTATGCGTTGATGCAAAATGCCGTTGATAAACGTTTGAAGCCACAAGTAGGTGATTTTCGTTTGTTCAGCCGAGCCGCCGTCCAAACGTTGCGCCGTTTTCGTGAGCAGCACCGCTTCATGCGTGGGATCGTTGCCTGGCTGGGCTTAAAAGAAGCAATTATCCCCTTTCATCGAGCTCCACGTGCGGCAGGAACGTCAAAATATCCAATTTGGAAAATGGCCTCGTTCGCCTGGACTGCGATTTCGTCCTTCTCTGCTTTGCCACTGAAACTCAGTCTTTATGGCGGCATGATCACTTTAGTTATTGGATTCCTCTATTCGCTCAAAGTGATCTATGAAGCTTTGATTCTGCGTTCGACCGATCAGAGCTGGAGCTCACTCGTCTGTCTGCAGTTGTGTTTCAACGGGCTCATTCTCGTGGCGATCGGTCTTGTGGGCGATTATGTGGCGAAGATCTACGAAGAATCAAAAGGCCGGCCTCTCTACGTGATCGCCGATGCGATGAACTTCGGGCCGTGCACTGCGCTTCCTGAACGGATCGGCTGGTTACATGCTGACACCGCAACATGTAACCCGATCCCGACGAAAACCTATTCCCGGCAAAACGGCATTCCCGCGGACGCGGTGACAGGGCAAAACACATGACTGAACCATCGACTTCTGAGCGATTCAATGCACTTGATGGGGCTCGAGCAACCGCCATGTTACTTGGCGTGTTTTATCACGCCCTGCTTTTCGGCGGGATGGTAGGTGGAGCTCCGCCGATGGGCTTTGGTCCACCGGGCGGGCCTGGCGGCGGATTTAACGGCGCAATGATGCTGCAAGACTGGTTACACAGTTTTCGGATGCCATTATTCTTCCTGATTTCTGGCTTCTTCTGCCGAATGATGTTTCAAAAGTATGGAATGCGTAGTTATCTCTATCGGCGCTGGTCGCGGATCGGGTTGCCCTTGTTAATCGGGATTTTTACGTTCGTTCCACTGTATCAGTTTGCCTCTGAAAGTTTTCGTGGTGGACCTGGAATGGGCCGCCCCATGGGAGGGCCACCGGGCGGACCGGGTTCGCTCGGCCCAGGAGGTTTCAATCTCGATGACTTGCCTCCTCCGCCTCCTGGATTTGTGCCACCACCTTTGCAACGCTTCGACATCAATCACGACGGTACAATCGACGACGCCGAGTGGAAAGTTGCCCGCAAGGAATTACCTCCGCCACCTGGTTTCGGCCCGCCTGGATTCGGCCCACCGGGTATTGGTCCACAAGCGCAAGAACGACCTGATGATGCGCGTGCGGCAATCGAACCGCCGGGTCCGATTTTTCCGGGAACCAGGCCTGGTCGTCCTAACGGCCCACGTGGAATGTTTAGTCCACCTGGAGAAATCAGTACGCGACTGTTCGGCCCGTTCGTCAAGTTTTTTACACTCAGTCACCTATGGTTTTTGTGGTATTTACTTGTCTTTGCTACAGCAGCCCCTTTTGTTGCAATGCTATTGGCGTTGATCAGCGGTAAAACGAAGTGTGGAACTGATGAAGCTAAGGCGTCCGGTAACGTGGATTTGGCTGCACTTCATTCAGAGGAGGCGCGATCCGCACCGGTCGATGTTTCGCGCAGCGTTTCGTCAACCATTGTCGATCGGGTCTCCGCGTGGCTTGCCCGTTGGCAGTTGGTACCATTGATTATCGGGCTGGTCAGTCTGCCGGCGTTACTGGCAACGCACTCTCCGTTTGGTTGGTCGCTTGGTCTAGCTGCTGGAATTGGTCGTGGGTTTCCAGATTTTTTATGGCATCTTGAACTCGATATGCCGTTCTACTTTATCTTTTTTCTTTCAGGGTGGTGGTTACACCGAATGAAAGAATTACTACCGACAGTCGCATCTGGATGGTGGATCAATTTTGCAATTGGTTTCGCCGCACATTGGGCTGCGACGTCCTTGTTTCGCACATACGGAATGCAGACACAGTCGCCGAACTATTCGTTGATTCGACTTTTGGGATATTCGCTATACGCGGTTGGGTCAGCCTATACAGCCTGGGCATTTCTGGGCGCGTTCCAACGGTTTGCAAATCGTTCGTCCGTTGTCGGTCGTTATTTTGCCGATACGGCATTCTGGGTTTATCTGCTTCATCAGGCTCTGTTGTTACCGTTCCTCGCCTGGCTGACTCCCTTCAAACTGACGTGGTGGATCAACGGTGGACTTGCCAGTTTGTTGACGGTCGCTGCGTCACTTTTACTTTACGAATCATTCGTTCGACCAACGCCGCTTAACCAATTATTTGGTCCTGGTTCGTCATCCAGGTCCAATCCACCTCGAGCGGCAGATCTTCCCGTTTCCTGAATTAAATGAAAAGGCGTCAGTCGCGAGGAAAGTTTGGCGGCGGACGCCGTGGTGGTCGGTCATCCCCATTGGGGCCGCCAGGTCGATGACCTGGCGGAGGGCCAGGGTGTCCCCCAGGGAAAAAGATAGGGCCAAGATACGGCTTGCCAGTCAGTAGCTTCCATTGCTGCAGTTGTTCTGGAGTGAGTACTTCAAGCATTTCACTCATGGCGTTCTTAACCCTCTGGCTGAAGTCATCCATTGAGGGTGGGCCCTGGTGAAAATCTTCTCCTCTGTGAAATAGAGTCTCATTTTCAATGTCCCGTAACTGTTTCTTTTGCTCGGCGGTCAACTTCAGGACGTTCATGACGTCTGGTTCGCGAATCGCGCGTGGGCCCTGGCACTGGAGCGCAATTTGAGGAAGCCGCCGCGACTGATCTGGATTCAGAATTCCTGCAAGTTCTAATTCGTTTTTGCGAGCGACTTCCAGCGAACGTTGACGATGTTCTTCAGGGTTCAATTCGCGATCATCGCGGGGGCGTCCTCGACGAAGTCGTTCCGACCTAGAGATCATCTCTGCAATTTTCACTCGCTGTTCTGCGGTTGCTTCCAGGTCGTCCAGAACCTCGGATTCACGCAGAAGAAACGTATGCCGATCCGCTTGAAGTACCGCCAGATCGGCCAAGACCCCTTTCACGCGGTCACGGGTAATTTCCAATTCAGCCTGTGAATCAGGGCTTTCACTACGAATGGCAATAAATTGCTGGTAATACGTCAGGGATGTTTCGAGTAACTGTTTGCGAAGTCCGTCCTGAAAAGGATTTTCTGAAAGTTCATCCTCAGCAATTCGGATCATTTCGTCGGCTGCACTTCGTGCCAGTTGAAACCGAGCTTCGGCTTCAATGACTCGCTGTTTTTCACGCTGATAAGCCGCTTTCGTTGCCGCTTGTTCGCGAGCAACTGCCGCCAGTCCGACACCAAGGCCGAGCGTGCCGCACGCAAGCAATACGAATGTCGTACGAACAAAGGCGGGATGTCGTCGCATCCATTTTCTTGTCTGGTCTAACAACGTGGGACGCCTCGCGAGAATCGGGCGTTCTTCCAAAAATCGCCTGAGATCGGCACCCATCTCTCCCGCGGTCGCATACCGATCAGCAGGGCTTTTGGCGATTGCCTTCAGTACGATCGTTTCAAGCTCGATCGGGATGGTTCGATCGATTTGCTTCGGAGGACGTGGTTCTTCATTGAAGACCTGATACAGGAGCGTTGCTCTGTCCTGGCCGGGAAAAATCGGTTGCAGTGTCAGTAGCTCGTACAGCGTTGCTCCGAGCGAATAGACATCGGTTCGATGGTCGACTGGAACCCGTCGTCCTTCCGCCTGTTCTGGACTCATATATCTCAACGTACCAATCAGATCGCCCGTCTGAGTCACTCCGACATCGGCGACAACCTGGGCGAGTCCAAAATCGGTAATCCAGACTGACCCCCTGGAATCAATTAACAGGTTTGCTGGTTTGATATCACGGTGAACGACCCCGGCTTCGTGAGCGTATTCCAGTGCGTCGGCGACCTGAGCCGCGATACGAGCCGCGGTCCGAAACGTTTCGTATTTGTTATTCGTCCGCGTTGACATTCGCAAATCGGAAATGGCAACTGTCACCGACGCCCGGCGGGCCGCAATTGTTGTCTGAGACTTGGGACTTTCATTTTCTTGATCGTCGCCACGTCGCTCTTCAATGACGGCGGCGAGCGATCGACCGTTGATCAACTGCATCGCATAGAAATGGACACCGCGCTCGCAACCGACGGCATAAACGGGAACAATGTTCGTATGATGCAACTGAGCCGCCGCATGGGCTTCATTCTTAAATCGCTGTAAATGCTTTGCATCCAGCGATGAAGCAAACGGCAGGACCTTGAGTGCAATCCGGCGGCCGAGCGAAAGTTGAATCGCTTCATAGACGATTCCCATTCCCCCCCGACCAATCTCATGCAGAATTTGAAAGTCGCCGATCGGGCTCGCGGAAAATTCGGGCGGCGGACTCGAAAGAGCGACCGGTGGCCGAAGTGAATGAGCTAACTCGATACCGTCCAGACACTCCGATAAGACCTCAGCCAGTTCGGGCAACTGATTCAGGTAGGCTTCGCGGTCTGGCGTGCGTCCCGGTTCCAGTTCCGCGAGATACGCCCGAGACAGCTCAAGAACGCGAGGGTCGTCATCGAGATCTTCGGTCATGTTGTGACCTCGCCAAATTCTTTCTTTAATCGCGTCAGACCCCGAAGCCACAACTTTTCGACACTGTCGACACTCCGTCCCATTCGTTCTGCAACCTTCGGAAATGACAGACCTTCAAGATGTCGAAGTACCAGAACCGTCTGGTAGTCTTCGGGCAGACGACTCATCGCGGCAGCCACCAAAAGGCTTTGTTCGCCCCGCATGGCTTGCTGACTGGGCGAGCTATGTTGATCAACCAGAGTTCGTCCCAGGGCACATGT
>JBAXBD010000524.1:0-4814 GCA_037142165.1 Schlesneria sp.
ATGTTGCATCTCGACTTTGCTCATCGCAATCAAAGTCCGCTCGATCCGATTTTGCGAGCGAAGATGCGTTGGGTCGTCGCTCATGCTAATCGGTGCGCCTATTCGGAAGCATACGCTCTCGCCGATCTCGAACGAGCAGGGCTCGACGCGGCTTCCCGTGAGAAACTGGTCGGCGATCCATCCTCGTGGGCTGTTGAAGATCGAGAGCCATTAGAATTTGCGAGACTCTTAACGGTCGATGCTCCGACGATCCGTGATGAACTCTTTGAGTCATTGAAAAACCGTTACGGCGACAAACAAGTCGCCACGATGGTCCTGCTGGCGGCATATGGTAACTTTCAAGATCGGATCGTCCTGGGACTGAATCTTCCCATCGAAGAGCATGGTCCTCTCGTGCCGCTTCCTGTTACGTTCGTTGAATCGGCGTTTCAAGTCGCGTCAATAATGCCAGCGCAAACCAACTCCACAACGCTTGCTGAATCGGGCAAAAAGGTCGTCGATGACGATCAGGAATGGTCCCGACTCACTTATGACGAACTCCAATTGCGCCTGGAAGAGCAACGCCACCGGAAACCACGGCTTCCGATACCTGTCTGGGACGATGTGAAGAAAAATCTTCCTGAAGCCATGGCCGCCCGACCCACTCGCATCGTCTGGAACCTCGTCTGTTCGGGATATGTCCCGGAACTTGCCGTCCCCTGGGGTATTTCCACGCGGACAATGTGGGCCGAAACAAAGCCCGATCGGATCTTCGAAGAAAGCCTGTTCTGGATACAGACGCGCAGCATCGAATGTAATTACTGCATGGGACATTGCGAGATGCTTCTCGAAGTTGCGGGTCTCGACAAAAACGCCGTGGCAGAACGGACCCGGCGCCTGGCCAGTACCGACTGGTCTGCGTTTCCACCTGAAGAGCAACGTGCCTATGCTTATGCTCGGAAGTTAAGTAAGACGCCTTGGGAACTTACTCCGGCTGATTACCGCACGCTTGAAAAGGATCTTGGTCCTGATAAAGCCATGGCCACATTCTGGTGGCTTTGCCGAGGCCTCTATATGACTCGCATCTCTGACGGATTTCAGTTGCCTCTGGAAACAGAAAACGTCTTTCAAAGTCCTCCGACAACCGCCGCAAACGGGGAAGCTTCCGCAGCGGAAACAAAGTCAAAATAGGTGACACGGCTTTATTGTGTTTTACAAGCTGAGCCTGTTAGTGCGTGTATCAGGGATGTTGATTCTTGTTCAATTCTCAAAGGAAATCAGAAGTGAAACAACCGTACTCGCTGTTCACGGTTGCCCAACGGCTTGCTGCGATACCCGTGATCCTGACGGATGACAACGTGGACGACGCGGTCAAGCTGGTAGTCCCTCGGGATATTGTCCCGTTGATCAGCTACATCACAAACTGGGCTTACTTCGATTGAATCACGGAAGCAGCGGGACTGGCCTTGGAGAATTGAAGGCTTGCTCAAGCAGGGAACCATTAACGGGCGGCATCGAGAATCAGCACTGCATCACACCAGTCGGCGTAGTCCGATACGTCAGCCAGTTCACCAAATTCGACGAGTAACGTCAGTTGCTTACCACCGCGTAGATCGATTTTTCCGATGCTCGTTGCTGGAGAATGACCTGTTAATTCGGGACTGGTCCAGATTCGCCGACCGTCAAGCTCGACGGCGAAGATGACGCTTCCCGCCCCTTTAGCAATGTCATCAATACCTACCGTTGCCTGGAACTCGTGCTCGATTCCTCGCAATTCATACGTCACGGCCATTCGACTATGCATGCCGAGACCGGTGACGAATTCGGTTTCTCGTAGCGATAAAGGGCCGTGTTGCACGTTGGCGTTTCGCACGAGGGGCCATTTGGCTGAAAAATAGGGAGTGTATTCAACTTTGGCTGGTTCATAATCTGTGATCGGAATCAAACGGCCGCCGAACAGGTGGCAAGACACGACAGAGCTGAGGGGCAACTCCACGTTCCCTAAACCGGATGACTTGAACTTCAAAACATCCGCGTTCAATTCGATTTGACTTGCCATCACACGGCTGCCATCGGTCAACGACAAGACGGCGCGGTTAGGTGTCGGACGCTTCACCGTGATGAGTTCAGGGTTGAGCCGAATCGCGCGAACCCGGCTACGATCGACCTTCAAAGGTTTGCCGGCAACTTTGAGCTCGACGAACGCGGCATCAAGTCGGTCAACTTCGCCCGTTAGACGATCTCCATTTTTGAGCATGACCAGATCGCTTCCTCCGGGTAGCGTTTCGAAATCCTTAATCAACCGCAGCCGATCAGTCACCGTTGCTGGCCAGTCGAGAATCATAGCCACAACTTCTTCCAGCGGGATTTTGGTGATCAGCGCTTCCCCCAGAACAGGCCATGAAACAGATAAAAGGTCGTTTCCAACGCCAATCGAACGAGCGTTAATTCGATCGCCGTTGGACAACCAGACGGTCGGTTCGCCCTTTATTGACTTCGACGGCTCATGCTCAAATGTGATCAAGCGAACATCCGCCTGACGAAATTTAAGTTCGGTCGTCGACTCGATGACCAACTGTTCCGCCGACCACTCGCGAAGTTTGCCCGTGCCCTTCGTTCCCGAGATGTCAGTCAAGGTCACCATTTCAGATGCATTGACGTTCGAAGCCAATCCCGCCGACAACGATAACAGGATCAGAAACAGACGCAGTGATGTTACACCAAGCGGATACGAGGGGCGAAAGCCCCCGGTTTCCTGATCTGCCGGGCACGAAATCGACATTGAGCTATCTCTGAAAAATCGGCAAAAGGTTGTTGGGCATTTGAAGGATTAAACACGACATCGCCGTACCATAAACGTCGTTGATGGAATCGTTCCATCCTCCATCGGGGGATTGGCGAACAATCAACTCATCACGGATTGCTGGATACCATTGTCGCCAATGGTCATCACCTGCGTGCCACATCGCCTGGACCGCATAGTATTGCCCGTAGAAGTAATGCGGGTCGTGATGAAGCAGATTGCCTCTCGGCGGAGTTCTCAGCAAAAAAGCGAGACCACGTTCCAGATCGCGTCCGTCGGTGACACCTGCGTTGTAAAGAACGACAACTCCAGCCGCCGATCGCGGAAAGTCGCTGATGGGCCGATCGCCCAGCCGGTAACGAAAGCCTCCGTCGCCGTTCTGACACTTCCGAACATACTCGACGCAATTATCGACAGTGGTCTTCGGAACGGCGATGCCACAGTTTCGAGCCGCTCGCAAGGCCATCATCTGGCAAACTGTCACAGAAACGTCTGCGTCTCGGCCATCCGGCTTATAGCGCCAGCCACCCTCTTTGTTCTGAGAATTGATGATCAATTGCGTTGCCGATTTCAGCGCCTCGCGTATTTCGTGTTTTGGACTCATTCCATAGACTTCGGCCAGGAATAAGGTCGCGAAACCGTGGCCGTACATCGGTCCGTGCTCGGGGCTGTCGTCACGTTTGATGAACCCCGAGGGACTCACGCAGGTCAAAATGTAATCGACCGACTTATCAACATTCTTTCCATAGGGGCCTCGACCAGGAACATTTCCCGACGAAAGGAATGCCATCCCGGACAAGGCGGTGATGGCGACGTTCCGTTTGTAGTTATTGGCGGCGTACCACCCTTCCTCTTGTTGGCGTCTTTGAAGGAACACCAAACCTCGATCGATCGCCTTTTGTGTTTCTGCCGTGACGAACTCGCCACTTTTTGATTCAAACGAACGAGCATTCTGTTGTTTCTGGGTTTGACCGAACACGACCGACGCGTTCGGACACGCGATCAACAGAAACATCAGGACAGGAAACACCACTCCCCGTCCCGAGAACTCAGGGTTGCCACGTCGGAGCAGCGGCGATCGGAGCCGCGCTTTGAGGCGTTTGCCACAACGGTTGAACCGGATACTGAGCCGTTCCAATGGTCTGGTTATTCCATAACGCATATCGTTGTTGAGGGAAACCATAGGCGGCCTTGAGGTATCTCAGGTCGAAATCTTTTCGAGCGTCAGTCCGTGGTACAATAAAAGCTCGCGGACGTGTAAATGTGTTCGGACCCGCACGTTCGTCCGGAAACGGGTCATGAATGTTATATGATTGAGCCTCGACTTGAGCAGGACGAGGCATACATTTCAGGAACTGAGTCTCTTGCGTGCCACGACATCCCGCCAAAAGCAGCAGTAGAAGCAGTAATCGTGTCGAGCGTTCCATCGCGCGGCCCAAATCCGTCGAATATCATTACCCGAAACCCGCCGATCCATCGGCAGTCTTCGCCGAATGTCATTATACGCAAGAACGCTTTTCAACGGATAGCCCAACCGACCCGACCCGGCCCGGCCCGGCACAGCCGGATGATGCGCGTCGGATGATGGGTTTAGAATAGGGTTACCGTTCGCGCGTTGACGGGTACAGCCGAAAAACGGGTCGGATGATAGGTTTAAAGTAGGGTGACCGTTCGTACGTTGCAGGCACAGCCGGATGATGCGCGTCGGTCAATGGGTTTCGAATCAGATGATCGTTCGCGCGTTGGCTGGAAGGGGGGTGCTGGCCCGATGAAACGAACTGAAGATGGGATATTTGCTTTGCTGAGGACGATATGCTTTTAGAAAAAAATTTGCGAAAAGGGTGCCACGGTTTTACCGTCTTCGGTTAAGCCGTGCTCTTCGGACACGGTATCGAACCATGAAGACACGGCTTTGTCGAAGACTCCAGCGAGGGCTTCGCCTCAGACCAAAGTAGCCGTCTCGCTCCGAGGTTGTCTTTTTTTGTAGCGGAGGCTTCCAGCCTCCGTACATTTTGATCTGCGGCTGGAAGCC
>JBAXBD010000525.1:0-4806 GCA_037142165.1 Schlesneria sp.
GCCTCAGACCAAAGTAGCCATCATCGCTCCGCGTGATGAGCATTGTTCGAGAACCCACCAAACTCCAATCCAGATGTTCTCAAAAAGGAAATTCAAACCAAGAATTTGTCCCGATGATCAGGCAACGCTTGAATCGTTTCCGACGCATGCTCATCACGCGGAGCGATGATGGCTACTTTCGAAGAAATCCTGAAACTTGACTCATTGAGTCAAGTTTCAGACCCGAGAATGTCCAATGGAGACACGGCCTTGTCGAAGACTCCAAAACTGTGGCACCCCGAGCTTCGACTGCTATTCTACTTTAAATGTAACCGTTTTCGGTGCGATGGATTAGGGAGTTCATCAGGCCAGCCTCGCCCAGCCATTGAGTTGCGGGCGAAACCCGCGCCAAAATCACCACACGACTACGATGGCGTAAATCACTCCAAATTGACAACAAAATCGGCATTTTCACCGACTGCGATTGACGAACAATTCGACCTTCGACGAAACTCTGAATCGCCGGATTTTTTTGAGCGACATCTTCCACAAATCATCTCTGTCAAAGAACAAACATGCTCGGTACAGAACTCACTCCATCCCAGTACCTCAAGCGATGTGCTGAGGTTTTTGACACGCTCGACATCTCACAGATTGAAGGCCTGGCAAATGACATTTATGCCGCATACGAGGAAGGGCGATTTGTGTTCCTGGTCGGGAACGGCGGAAGCGGTTCCAATTGCTCACACTTCGCCGAAGACCTGGGAAAAAGTACGCTCGACCGAAAAGATTTTAATAACGATTCGGTGAAGCGGCTGAAGGTACTGAGCCTGACTGACAATACGCCGTACATTCTGGCGTGGGGCAACGACGAAGGTTTCGACCAGGTTTTTGTCCAGCAGCTTAAGAACTTTGCCTCACCCGGAGACGTCCTGATTGCCATCAGCGGCAGTGGAAACAGTCCCAACATCCTGAACGCAGTGGATTGGGCGAATCGCAAGGGCTTGACCACCTGGGGAATCACCGGCTATTCAGGCGGTAAATTGAAGTCACTGGGCACGAAAAACCTGCATGTTCCGCTGCACGACATGGGGATGGTTGAATCAGTCCATCTTGTCGCTTTTCACTGGATCTTGAACGACATCCATGGCCGAATCAACAAAGTTGGACGATACAAGAACTAGATTATGAAAATCATACCTACTGAGATTTCCGGGCTGGTCCTCGTCGAACCAAAAGCGTTCGGCGATGCACGAGGATTTTTCTTTGAGAGCTTCCAGATTAACCGTTACCGCGATGCGGGGATCACCGAAAACTTTGTGCAGGACAATGTTTCCCGGTCGAGCAAGGGAATCCTGCGCGGGTTGCACTACCAACTGGTTCAGCCGCAAGGAAAACTTGTCTACGTGACACGTGGCGAGGTCTTCGACGTCGCCGTGGACTTGCGGCGCAGTTCCCCGACGTTCGGTCGCTGGTTCGGTGTGTTACTGAATGACGAAAATCATCGGCAACTTTATGTTCCACCCGGCTTCGCTCACGGATTTT
This sequence comes from Schlesneria sp., assembly GCA_037142165.1. Classification (GTDB taxonomy): domain Bacteria; phylum Planctomycetota; class Planctomycetia; order Planctomycetales; family Planctomycetaceae; genus Schlesneria. The sequence continues at coordinate 1,525 of JBAXBD010000525.1, forward strand.
GTGTGACCAGCGAAACGGCAGACTTCTGTTACAAGTGTACCGATCTCTACAATCCGACACATGAGCGAACGCTGTTATGGAACGATCCGGCCATCGGAATTGATTGGCCCATCTCCGATTCACCACTTCTATCTGCAAAAGACCAGCAAGGTCGACTGCTTGCGGATCTCGAGACCTACCCGTGACGAAATCACTTCCGCGAATCGCACTGACGCTGGGTGACGTCGCGGGAATCGGACCTGAAGTTGTTGTGCGGGCCATCGCTGAACAGCGATTGACCGAGTTTTCCCGTCCACTGTTGGTCGGGCACCCGGCTGTCGTGAAGCGAGCGAAACAACTTATTGGTGCGACATTCGACATCACCGAAGTCGATTCGCTGGCAGAAATTGATTGGTGCAGCCCGTCCATCCCGTGCTGGAACCCTTCGATCGCTGAAGCCGAGGATGTTCCAGTTGGCCGCACGGACGCCCGAGCGGGACGAGCGGCCTATGACTATCTCGTTGCCGCCACGCGAGCCGCAATTCGGGGTGAGATCGACGCCATCTCAACGGCACCATTGAATAAAGCAGCATTGCACGCCGCCGGGCTGAATTTCCCAGGTCACACGGAAATTCTTGCCCACGAATGCGGCGTGCAAGACTTTGCGATGATGCTTTACCTTCCACCAGGAGGTTCATTACCAAAAGGGGAATTTGGACTGGGCGTGGCCCACGTCACTTTGCATACCTCGATCCGAAGCGTACCGGGTTTGCTGACAATTCCCCATATTCGCGAGACGATTCAGCTCGTGTCTGACTTTCTGAAACGAGTTGGCTGCCAGTCACCTCGCGTCGGTGTCTGTGCGTTAAATCCCCATGCCGGGGAAGAAGGACTCTTCGGAAATGAAGAGTCGACACTGATTGCGCCAGCGGTCGAATCGGCCAGAAACCTTGGCGTTGATGCCACGGGCCCCATTCCCGCCGACGCTTTATTACGCCGGGCTGTCTACGGTGAATTCGACGGAGTCGCGGCGATGTACCACGACCAGGGTCATATCGCCTTGAAGCTAATCGGGTTTGAACGAGCGGTCAACGTGACGCTTGGTCTTCCAATCATTCGAACCAGTCCCAGCCATGGCACAGCGTTTGACATCGCCTGGCAGGGCAAAGCACGAGCCGAAGGATTTATTGAAGCTGTTCGAACGGCAGCATTACTGGTTCGTTCGAGAACCAACGGATAGTTGAGTGCCACTCAAAGCCGGGTAAGATTTTCCGCAGGAACAGTTTCGCGTCTTTTTTGTGTCCTCAAAAGCGAAATCAACAGTAGCCACTGACGCAAGATTCTTAGTTTAACCCGCAGCCAGCGGCGCAGGCTGATCGGCGTTCAGCCGATCTCTTCAAACGTTGCCGCAGAAAGGTCTTTTTCGCAAAGCCTCAACTTGAAATGACATCCCGGCCAACCGCAATCACGCCGCTCCGGTCCCGCTTCTCTTCGAGGCGCGGTTAAACGAGGGATTTCCCAAATGCATCACTTCTTACCAAGCGCCCTTTGCTGAGCGAAGAATTCTTGCAGGATCCCGCGACATTCGTCTTGCATCACGCCACCCAGAACCGTGGCTCGATGATTCAACCGGGCATCATCGGTGATCTGATAAAGAGTGTGACAAGCGCCCGCTTTTGGATCGGTCGCACCATACACGACAATCGGTATCCTCGCTTGGACGATCGCTCCGGCACACATGGGGCAGGGCTCCAGCGTGCAATACAGCGTGCAATCAAGTAATCGCCATGAACCGAGAGCCTCAGCCGCTTGAGTGATGGCAATAATTTCGGCGTGAGCGGTCGGATCTTTCAACTGTTCGCGTTGATTGCCGGCCGCAGCGATCAGTCGTTCGTTGTGAACAATGACACAACCGATCGGGACTTCCCCCTCGTCGAATGCCTGCCGCGCCATTTCCAGAGCCTCGTGCATCCAGCGGCCATGCGGCTGAAGCGGGTCGTCTGTCACGAATTCCATTCGGGCGAGTCTCCGGCCAAAGAAAACCAGCGGCAGAACGCTACCCCTTCCACACCCAAGACTCACACTTATGGCTGCTCCAGTTACGGCCTGACCCGGTTCATGGTCATCCCGCCGCAGAAGAGGTAGCGTTTCACCGCCGGAACGCTCTAGTATCGGGCTTAGCCCGCTGAAGTCAAGCGAGTGTTAAAGAAAGAGCAAACACCGCACGTATTGCCTGACAAATGAACGTCCTCGGGGTGGTTAAATTGATCGATTCTGATAAGGATGATCATCGGGACTGGCTCCGTACGCTGCACGTTTCTACAATTCCCGTGATTTTGCCAACCTATCGTTGAAGGCCATCACGATGTTAGAAAACGAATACGAATATAACTGGCGTTGGTCTGAAGTCCTTCCCGGCGTGACCATGTCTCTCCTGTTGTTTTGCGTTTTTGTTTACTTGACGGGATCGCCCGCAGGAACACTCGTGTCAGACGCGTTTGAATTACAACCCGAGCAGGGTCGGCGGACTTTTTTTGGATTATCTCTGTTGCTTTTTGGTCTTACGTGTTTTTGGGCAACCAGACTCTATCATCGCCTCGCGCTCCACCAGCGAATTGTTACTGGCACGTCAGGAATCATCGTTCCGAGAACATACTGGTCAAACGATGAAATGGAAATTCCCTGGAATTCCATCAAAAAGCTGGAGACCGGGCGATTCTTAATCATGCACGGTCCTGACATGAAATACACAATTTTGTCTGGCATGCTCGAGTCTGATAAGGTGTTCAACGAACTTGTTGCATCGGTGCTGAAGAATTCGACCTCAAGCCAGAATTCGAGTCAGCCAGTTGTGACAATCCAATCGACGGGGACATTCGAAGAAATCGCGAAGTCAAGGCGGGAAGCCTACAAGCTTTTAATTGTTGTTTCAGCATTTTTTATTTTCAGTTTATTGGGGGTCTTTGGCGTGGTGGCCGGTATAGTTGCTGGCTTAGCTCACCCTCAACCAAATGGATCAGCGGCGTTGGATCTCGCCATAGTGGGCGGAATCTGCGGAATTCTCTACTTCGGTCGGATCGCAGTCCTGCGCCGAATTAAATCCCTTAACGAACGAGAAATTGCGACGCGAGAAAACGACGCTCGTCGACTGTTGCCGAATGATCCTCAAGCTTCTGCCACTGACCCTCGCAAATAACCGCTGCTCTTGTGTTCCGGGGTCGGGGGTTCAATTTCAAAATTGGCCGTCGATATCAACATTTTGATGGACACGACGGGATCGGCCAATTTTGAAATTTGAACACC
>JBAXBD010000526.1:0-4799 GCA_037142165.1 Schlesneria sp.
CGACAAACGAAGGAGGAAGGCGGAAGTACACCGTGGCGTCCTTCTTCGTTAGTCGGCAACAAAGCCGTGTTTCAACGGGGTCGTTTCGTTAGAAACAAAGGCCAGATGAGCCGGGCGAGCCGAAGCGGCTAGAGAGTTGACGCCGAGAAAGTGGTGAGCAGACCGGACCAAGAAAGGAAATTGATGGTCTGATACGTCTACTTTTTGAAGGCGGAAGGCGGAAGGGTGAAAGAGGAGGGGTGAGGGGTGAGGGATTCTAGACACGAATCCGAGAGCTTACGCTTCCCGGCTCACTGCGGTTTCCATTCTGGGGACAAACGAAGGGTGAGGGATCAACAATCGGAAAAGAAAAAACGCCTTGCATTTCCTGTCCGATTGGCGGGGAACAGGCACCTTCATGTATTATCGCGTCGTTTCAGGGAATCGAACACTGCGCAAGCACGATTTTCAAAGGAGGCGAATGATGACCGTTACTGTGGAATTGGATGAACAAACTGCAGCCGTGGTTCAAGCGATTGCCGACGGCGAACATCGATCCCCGAGTGAAGTGATCCACGATGCGCTCGCGGCGTACGCAAACGCGGGGAAACGCCCGCTGCCGAAGGGTGCCGGTAAGTACCACAGCGGTCGAACCGACACATCCGAAAAGGTCGACGAAATCTTGCGAGACGCTGTCAAGGAGGGATTATGGCCCTGATCTGCGATACGAGCGGAGTTTTCGCCCTTTACGACATTGATGACACTCACCATCAATCGACGGTCGATGTCGTTCAATCGGAATCCGGCCCACTCCTGTTGCCAGTGATTCTTCTGGCAGAAATTGACTACCTTTTGCACCAGAGACTTGGCCGAGAAGCCGCGTTTGAATTCATCGAAGCTGTAGAATTAGGCCAGTTTACATTGGTGCCGTTGACGGCCCCCGATGTGACCCGGTGCCGTGAACTCGTCGCCCAATATCGTGATCTTGAAATCGGCCTGGCCGATGCTTCTGTCGCTGCGGCTGCGGAACGCTTAAATGTTCCGCGACTTCTTTCGTTGGATCACCGCCATTTCCGCGCGATTGCTCCTCGAAACTTTAACCACTTCGTAATGCTCCCGTCCGATGCAATGCCACGAGGCTTGTAACCACCTGTTCTTCGGCTTCTTACCGAAGGTTTTCGAAAATCGAAGGAAACCCTACCCGTTTCATCGACAATTTCCGTCATCGCATGCGGGAACATCACTTTTTTGTTTCTTCGGAACGGAGTGAACAGACGGATGAAGGCGGAAGTGTGAAGGATGAAAACGGAAGAATACCGTGGCACCCGTTTTTCGTTTGTCGGCAAAAAAAGGGGGCTGCATGGCGTCGTTGCAGTAAGTTGCGAGACGTTTTCCTGATAAGCGCTTACAATTCAACCGAGTATGGGTTGGAACTGCAGGAGAAGAAATCATGAAAGTCATCCACGGCAAAGTTCACGGAAAAACCATAGAACTCGATGAAGATCTCGGCGTTGCCGAGGGGCAGGATGTTGAAGTTCACGTGAAGATTCTTTTCCCGTCAAAGAAATGGGGCGAAGGAATCATTCGCTCTGCGGGAGGATGGGCAGATCATCCCGAAATGGATTCGATCATGGAAGAAATCCAGAGGAACCGTTGAGGTTGACGAATGAAAAAGAAGGCGTTGCCTCTTTCGAAGAACGTAGTCAAAACCAAGTTGGCGTCGAAGAGTCCCGCCCCGTCAAGGTCGGTGCCGGGGCGGATTGCCTCGTCGACGGGATATGATGGTGCCTACCATCGAATTCAAGGCATCTTGTCCGAGGCTCGTTCGCAAGCCTGGCGCGCAGTCAACACGGCAATGGTCAACGCCTATTGGGAAATCGGACGTGTGATCGTCGAAGACGAACAACAGGGAAAAGGACGTGCCGATTACGGTACACAATTGCTCGCCAATCTGGCAGAGCGTCTCACTCATGAATTTGGGAAAGGATTTGACAGAACCAATCTGCATCGCATGCGGCTGTTTTTTCTTGCGTATCCAATTCGTGACGCACTGCGTCACGAATTGACTTGGAGCCACTTCCGGACACTGCTGCGTCTGGACAATCCGCAAGCCAGAGCATTCTACGAGGCCGAAGCGGTCGCATCTCGGTGGTCCACAAGAGAACTTGAGCGGCAAGTCAACTCGTTGCTCTACGAACGACTCGCATTGAGCCGAGATAAGGATCAAATCCTCGAGCTCGCCCGCGCCGGCCATGAAATTCTCCAGTCGAGCGATCTCATCAAAGATCCCTACGTATTAGAGTTTGTTGGCCTGCGCCAGGACGTCGCGTTCCGTGAAAGCGATCTCGAACAGGCTCTGATCGACAAACTGCAAGAATTCCTGCTGGAACTTGGCAAGGGATTCGCCTACATGGCTCGCCAGCAGCGAATCACGCTCGACGGTCGGCATTACTTCATCGATCTGGTGTTCTACAACCGTCTGACCCGTTGCTACGTTCTGATCGATCTCAAAGTCGGTGAGCTGACTCATCAGGATCTGGGCCAGATGCAAATGTATCTTAACTACTACGCTCGTGAACTGACTGCCGACGATGAAAATCCTCCCTTGGGCATCGTGCTCTGCACCGATAAAAGCGAGGCGGTCGTGCGATATACGTTGCCGGAAGGGAACAAGACGATCTTTGCGTCACGATACAAGCTGCACCTGCCAACGGAGGCCGAGTTGGCCAGGGAGTTGCAACGGGAACGACTTGACATCGAACAACACCGCGGTGTGGAGGCATCTACGACCTCTTCCGATTCCGAACAAGGGGAAGCAAAAAAAACAAAGCGCAGGCGGGCACAATCTGCGCATACGAAGGATGATTGATGAGTACACTCAAGTTCGGGCGCAGCTCTTTTTGATTTCCTCAGGACGAACGAAGGCGGAAGGGTGAATTATCGTGGGAAAAGTTCAAATTGTGCTTCCGCTTCCCGGAAACGAATCTTGCGTTCGTGATGGAGGTTGAGCCGTAAAATTGTCGCTTGACCGACGGGCGTCAGTGCAACGATGTAGAATCCGTCCCAGGAAAAGTGCTCTTCCCACACGTCATGGCGTGGGTGAAACAGTGGGATCTCTTGTCCGTCAGGACTTTTGACGAACACTCTGTTCGATTTATGCAAATTGCAACTAGGGCAGGCCAGTGTGAGGTTGTTAAGCTCGGAACTTCCGCCCAGGCAAATCGGGTAGATGTGTTCAATGTGAAACGTCGCACCCTGTGCAGCGATTGGTGCATGCGACGATATTCACAACGCGAACGGGCGCGCCGTTCGACTTCCTGTGATATCTCGTTCCAAGAAGTCATTCTAGCCTTTGTCCGAGCAGCAAGAGCGCCTCGGCGCGCATTAAAGAGAGTTGTTCACTGAGTTCAACCAATGATTCGAGGTCGGAAATTTCAACCTCGGTCAACAAACCTTCATTGTGTCGATCCATGAGATTTTGCAGGCGATGGTCTGTCTTTGGGGGGAGACGAAGCTTTCCCAGGGATTCAATCCATTCGCGAGGCGCTGCTATGGTACTCATAAATATCTCCCCCAGGGTCTTGCGCCACACGTGTGAACGGCAGTGCCATTTGAACTCAATTTCCCGAAGTATGACGATACCCGAAAATAGCGTTCGCAACGACGCGGCGATTGGCCCTCAGCCACATTTAATACACGAATTGACTCCGGGGAATCGCCTGTTTTGTTTCTTCGGGACGAACCGGACGGAGGGATGAGGGATGAAGGATGAAGGATGAAGGAAGACTGAACGAGTTCTACTCTGGCGGAACTTGACGTCGTAAGTGACGCAAAAGTTCCTCGGGTTCATGGAGTGGTAGCTCCCGGCGAACCGCTTGTAGCGGCTTTCTGCTTTCTCGCTTCGATTGCTCAGGCGTTTCGACTCCCTGTTGACAATCATTCGATTCCAGCACAAGAATCAATGGTGAACATTGAGTTTTTGGACGTGAAAGCGAGGTATGACGTGCCAACCCCTCTTGAGGAGGCCGAAAGACTGCTCCCGGCAATGAGTCGCGCCGAGAAGGCTCAGCTACTACAGGCCGTTGTCTTGGATTTAGGCGATGCATTCGCTGGCATCGAATGCCGTCCGGGTGTTTGCGGCGGGGAACCCTGTATCGTTCGCACGCGAATTCCGATCTGGCTTCTCGAACAGGCACGCCGTTGTGGAACGACCGAAGCCGAACTGTTTCAATGTTATCCGACACTTAACGCGGAAGATCTCGTTCACGCATGGGCGTACGTCCGTTCGTACAGAGCGGAAATTGATCAACAGATCCGCGAAAATGAGGACGCGTAATCGGTGGCACTCATTTATTCAAATGAAAATTTTCCCAAACCAGTGGTTGAGGGATTGCGTCGCTTAGGTCACGACGTGTTGACTGTGGTTGAAGCGGGAAAAGCGGAGCAGGCAATTTCTGATTTGGAAGTTCAGTCGTTTGCGAAGGGCACCGGCAGAGCAGTACTAACACTCAATCGCAAGCATTTCATTCGTCTTCACATCGAGCGACCGGTGCATGCCGGTATTATCGTTTGCACGTATGACCCTGATTTTGTTGCCCAGGCGATGAGAATTCACGAAGTCATCTCGTCGTATGAGCAGTTAAACGGTCAACTGATAAGAGTCAATCGCCCAAACTGACACCTTTGTTTTTCCCCGTTCTGCAACGAAAACAGGGGGATGGTGGGCCTCGAAGACTCGACCGCACCCTACTGCCGCGTCACGGCTAAGAAGGTGGGTGCCAGTCAACGCGCGTAACGGCATTTCCCCCAACAAGAATTCG
>JBAXBD010000527.1:0-4778 GCA_037142165.1 Schlesneria sp.
TCGTTACATCGTCATCAACAGCGGCCACACATTCCACGAGAAAGAATTCGCAGCATTCAATTACCTGCTCTTCCCGCGCCTGGGCGATTGGGGAATCATGAAGATCGAACCCGATGCGGATCAATGGCAGCCCTCGGCACCCGATTTTCCCGAGAAAGTTATTCGAGCAGGCTATTTCGACGAAGCCTGGCAAAAGCCCATTCTTGAAAAATAGGATTCCAAGAATACCCGTTATCGTAAAACGGGGTCGCGTGTCGGTGGACGATCATTTCACGATCACCAGCACTCCTTTGACCGCGACACGAGCGTCTTCGCCCTGCGACGCGGCATCCTTTTCCGCGCGACTGATTCGATTGCGTCCACCGAGGCCGCCATTCGATTTACATTTTTCGTCCAATTTGACACAATTAATTGACATTGTAAATTCAAAAACGAGGAGCGAAGGGACGAATTTGACTTGGAGAATTGCGAACCCGGCTGACAAGAAATCGCGTGAATTTATCGATTCATCAGCAATGATGGACACATTCCCAAGAATAGTTCGCCACGCGATGCCGTATCGATTCTGGATATCGCAACAGGAAGAGTGACAAATGCAATTGCTTAAAGAAATCGATCCCCGGACGCTCGGCGTTCGAATTGCGCAAGCGCGCAAAGCACGCGGAAAAACTCAAGAAGAAGTCGCGTCACACTTGGGGCTTAGTCGTCCAACTTACATCGCGATTGAAAAAGGGGATCGCGAGCTTCAGCCTGAGGAAATCAGAATCATCGCCAATTTCCTTGGCCGTCGCGTTCACGAGTTGGTGCGTCCAGGTGAACCAGTCATGGATTTTCAGACACACCTTCGGGCCGTCGCCGAAAAAATGAAGGGGAAGGACAAGCCAGAGCTTCTCGCCGGAATTGATGAATTACAAAGACTTGCCGAGGATTACTGCAATCTTGAAGACCGTACCAAGTCACCACTTCGATTGAACTATCCCCCGGAAGTGAACTTAGCGTCCCGCATCGATGTCGCTCAACTTGCCGAGTCGATTGCGATTCAAGAGCGAAATCGACTTGGGCTGGGTGACCAGCCCGTGATCCATTTGAGAAACATCCTCGAATGGGACGTCGGTTTGCGAATTTTCTATGGGGAGCTGCCGTCGTCCATTGCAGGCATGTTCGCCTATTCGTCGGATCTCGGCTGCTGCATCTTGATTAACCGGAAGCATCCTGCAACCCGACGTCGAATTTCCATGCTTCATGAATACGGCCATTTCATTTTGGACCGATACAAACCTCGGATCGACCATTTGAGTTACGACGGCCGTAAGCCCGCAAACGAGCGGTTTGCTGAGTGTTTCGCTCTCAGTTTTTTAATGCCTTCCAGTTCCGTTCAGCACCGATTCAACTCGATCGTGACGACGACCGGTGACTTTCAGGTATCAGATCTTTGTCGTCTGAGCCACTCTTACTTTGTCTCGGTCGAAGCGATGTGTCTCCGACTCGAACAACTGGGGCTGACTCCGCGTGGCACCTGGCAAAGCCTCAAGGAATCGGGACTCACCCCACAAACGGCGGTGTCGTTCCTGGAACGCCCCGCACATCCCCAAGACGATCTCCCCTACCCCGAACGTTATTTATATCTAGCCGTTCAGGCGTTTGAAGAAGGTGAAATCAGCCAAGGGCAACTCGCCCGGTACTTGCGATGTGACCCCGTGACTGCCAGAGAAATGGTCGCGCAATGTTTGTCGAACCTTCATGTCGAGGAAGACGGCGAGCGGCATAATCTTCAGTTCGAGTTTCATCGATCGTTACTCGCCGAGACCAGGTAAGGAGACATTTGGGGGATGAACAGTGTCGTGATCGATGCTTGTTGCCTGATCAACTTACTCGCGGCGGAAGATGCTCTCTCAAAGCCGTCGGTACAAAAGACACAGTTGAAAGTGACATCATCTGGAAATGTTTCTTCAACAGGTGCGGTTCTCCACGTGGCCCAAATCATCGCCGCTGAAAGCATGTACTTGCTCCAACCGGAACCTGACGACCCGTCAAAGCTGATCAAATCCCCGATCAACCTCGATCCCTATTTCAAAGCAGGCGTTCTGCACAGTTGTGATGTAGAGGGCGTCGAAGAAACATCCCTTTTTATCGCATACGCCACGAAGCTCGACGACGGCGAAGCGGCATGCCTTGCGATTGCAAAGAATCGCGGCTGGTCACTTGCGACAGACGACCGACCAGCAACATCCATTGCAAATCAGGCTGGCGTGACCGTGTTAACCACTGCACAGCTTCTTAAACAATGGGCGAGGAACACAAAAGCGACAAAGCTGCAAATCACCGAAGCGCTGTTGAAGATTCAAAGGTTTGCAAAGTTTGTCCCCCGCCCGAATTCACCTGAAGCCACATGGTGGATCTCACATTTAGCTGGCAAATGACCGTTCGATCTGGAACATTGTGCTTGAACGGGATTAGCCTAAAGGATGACTTTCCAGCCAACGGGATCTACTTCCATTCGCTAAGATTTGTACCTGTCGAAATTTAGGCGATTGAAGACAATTTCATTTCTTGGTCAGTTTTTTGGGTACGTCGAGCCGTGTTGATGGCATTTTCCGCAAACTGATGTTCTAAATTCAACTTTCAAACAAATTGATGTACTGGATATGAGGAAGTTCAAATGGCGGTAAAGCTCGCTTTGTCATGGCTAAAACAGGGATGGACGACATTTATCGATCCGAGTCGGGAAAAACGCCTTGAGAATTACACGATTGACCTTCATAAGCAACTTGCTCAGATGAAGAGCAAGTTTCAATTTTCCGTCGCGGCGGAATCACTGGAAATTGACGAAGTAGAGCGGCCTGAGGTTGCTCGCCGTCTTTATCGTCGATGTCTTGTCAAAGCGTGGAGCGACGGCGAGATAACTGATCAAGAAAAACGAAGCTTAAATTGGCTTCGCGAGGCTCTGGGTTTACCAGAAAATGAGGTAGCCACGCTAATGCGAGAACAAGCACAATCCACTTTCTCATCGTCGCTGGCGCAGTCTTTCGCAGACGGAGTCCTCGACGACGACGAATACGCTACACTGGAGCGGATTGCGGGCGCTTGTGGAGACACTGCCGCAGGATTTTTCAGGAATCAATTTCGTGAAGACGGCGAGGCGTTTATTCGGTCGTTATTTCTTCGGGTCTGGGAAGATGGAAGAATGGACGAATCCGAGTGGAAGACAATCCAAAGCACAGTAAAACGATTAGGCCTGCGAGATTCTGAATTTCGAGATGCGATTTGCGCACCTGCTCAACAACTTGTTGAACACTTTCTAACAGATTTCAAAAGTGACGAAGAAATCTCCAACGAAGAAGAACGATTCCTCGAATGGATGCTGACTAACCTAATCAGCGATCACGATTTCACGCGATACGTTCGCGCAGAGGTGGCCCACGTTAAGGCACTTGCCAACATACGTAACGGACGTCTGCCGAGCATTAAGGCGTTTGATGATGTCGCTTTGAAAGCAGGCGAACTCACACATTACCGTTCGCCTGCAATGTTTACATATTTTAGACGTCGTGGTGGAGAAAGCGTAGCTGAAACTGTCCAGGGAATAGTAGTTATCACGGACTATCGATTGCTATTCGTTTCAACGGAACAATCACTGCAACTTGCTCACAGCGGAATCCTCGCATTTCATCGAAGAAATCAAAGCATCGAAATCCAAACATCGGGGCGGGGCGCAGGCGTTTACCAGTTCCTTGAAAATCCTGAATTCGGCGTTGAGATTTGGGTTGCAGCAATTGGCAAGGCAAATCAAGTCCTGATTGAACCTCAAATAAAAAAGGATGCGAGAAAGATTAGCCGAGACGTTCGTCAACGCGTATGGCAGAAGTATGGTGGACGTTGCGCAGAGTGCAATTCAAACCAGTACTTGGAGTTTGATCACATCATTCCTGTCGCCCGTGGCGGTGGCAATGCCGAAAACAACATCCAACTGCTTTGCCGAAAATGTAATTCACAGAAATCGGATGTGATATGACATCTCGGCCTCCGATCTGTGCGGGTTTCGAAAGCGAATTCTGGCTGAGGATTCGCTCTCATTCGGAAATGTCTAATTTATTAAGCCGACGAACCGAAATGCTCATTGATTTGACTCGGCGGGGGTCGGAATCGACAGTGATTGAACAACCAACGCCACGAGAAAGTTGAACCAGATCGCCGCCATCCAAAGCCAGAAACCGATGTTGTGCCCGACGACCGCTGCTGTATTTCCTCCTTCGTCCATCATGATTTCCTTCAGCAGGAAACCGCCGACAGCGAACATCGCTGCAGCAAAAAGAACGATCGTGGCAAGTCTTCGTTTATCAAAATGATCAAACAATAGAAGCAATGTTCCAATGATGAGTAACGGGTTTGCCAGCCAGCCGACCGCATAAAACTTCAAATCAAGAACACCAAAAACCCCGAGCCAGCCGAATAACAAAAGTGGCCAGCCCGGATACTGGTCCGGTGCTCCGTCCTTACGAATCAGATCGAGTGCCGTTAGCCACGGGGCGATCGCGAACATCAGGATTCCAATCAGCGCTACCCAGCGAAGTGGATGCAGACTTGGGCGAACCGGCTTTGGAGAAATTGGCGATGACATCGGCTCGCTTTCGTTTTCGGACTATTTCTGATTCATCTTTGTGGCGACGACTCGTTCCAGCAATCGGACCAGAGCGTCGAAATCGACTGGCTTTGTAACGTGTTCGTCGAAACCGGCAACGAGTGCTGCCGCTCGATCGGAATCCTGGCCGTAGCCTGTG
>JBAXBD010000528.1:0-4773 GCA_037142165.1 Schlesneria sp.
GAGAGGAAGTGGTTCACAATACGCGAGCGATCTGGCGATGCGTGACCCGTCGAGCAACGAAAATGAAAGACCCCTCACCCCGACCCTCTCCCCGCAAGGCCGGGGCGAGGGAGGAGGAGAATAATGGCCATTCGACGACGACAGACCCGAACTGAAACGGAACGCGCCCGCGAACTGCGTATCTTGTCTACGTACCCTGAGCGGATTCTTTGGTTTGCACTGAGAAATCGAGGAGTGGCTGGTTTGAAGTTTCGACGTCAGTTTCCAATCGGACCCTACTTTGCCGATTTTGTATGCGGAGAAGCCAATTTGGTCGTCGAGTTGGACGGCGAAAGCCATGAAGGCCGCGAGGAGTACGATGATCGACGTACCAAATATCTTGAAAATTGTGGCTTCCAAGTTTTTCGAGTGACGAATGATGATGTCCTAGAAGATGTTGAGGCAGTGGCGATCGGGGTTGCAAAAGCAGCGGGAATTGATGTTGTAACATGGTTAAGCGGCAAAGAGAAAAACCCGATGGAACAAGAAGATCCTCACTCAACGGGCACCTGAAGGGTCTCTAGTCCCCTCGCCCCGGCCTTGCGGGGAGAGGGTTAGGGTGAGGGGATTGTCTTTAGCCCATGCGCGACAAAGGTTTTTGTGGTGGAATCATTAATCTTATTCAAAAAACTGAAAACGAGGGATAAAAGATGATGACGAGGAATCACCCCTCCCCGCAAAGTCGGGGTGAGAGAAGAAGTGGTTCACAATACGTGAGCGATCTGGCGACGCGTGACCCGTCGTGCAACGAGAATGAAAGACCCCTCACCCCGACCCTCTCCCCGCAAGGCCGGGGCGAGGGGGGAAGAATGATTCGAATTGAGGAATCGGTATGAGCCAAGAATTGCTGTATACTTCTGCTCCGCGTGGCCTGAAGCCGGGCAGCCGCGGATTTTGTACGGTGCTCAGCACGCAGGGAATGCCAGCCCCGTTAGCAACGGCGGTCGAAGCGTTGTCTGGATATCGGCCGATCTATCCGTCGAATGACGAACGAGCCGCGCGCAATCCTGTCGTTTACTCACACCTGAAAATGCAAGCAACCGGTCGAACATGGAATGTGTTGTCTCGGATTGCTGACTATGGTTTGGATTATTCGCAGCGAGCCAACAAACTGGCGCATCATGTCATACTCGATAATCCGTCGGAGCGACTGTCGGGTGGACCGGCGAACTTGTTGTCGATGCCCGGTTTTATGCGGGAAGAATGGGAAGGTGAGCCTAAGGTTGTCGCGTTGAAGCCGGTCACGCGAGAGCCACAAGGACCGAGCGGCGTCTGTCGACAATGGCAGGAAATGACAGGCGACGCCGGTTGGGCAGGCGTCCTCGCCGAGTCCTTTTTACGCGATCCCGAACGGTTGGTAATCCTGCTATTTGCACCAGGCCAGGAAGTGTTGCCGTTGTTCGCCGAAGCTATATCTCTCTTGCCCCCTGAGAAACGCTGGGACGTAACCTTCAGTACATACTTCACCGGCCTGACTACAGGGACGACGTGCATCTGGCGAGCCATGGTCCACGATTCGAAAGAGGCTCATGAATCGCTTCGATTTGTGAGCGCATTACGCATCGACCTGACGGCGGATTCGCTTGCCCCTGCAACCGGTGGAGAGTTAGTCGAAGCAGCCCGTTCGGGTGAACGCGCTGCATACCAATCCCGCCGAGTTCCGCCGGGGAACGCTCCTCAAAAGAATGCCTTGGGAGGTTCGCAGAGTTCAGACGAAGAATTCAACGGCGACGAAAGCGAGCACGTTGAAGGCGGAATCAAAGGCCTTCCGCAAAAGCCACCGCAAATGGCCACCGGCCGAGATGCGATTCCAATCGCAGGTACTCCACCGAAAAAAAGGAGCGGCAGGCGACTTGCCGATGTCATCGATGAAGAATCACGCCGCCCGCCAAACAAATGGCTCTGGGTTACGTTATTCTCGATCTTACTTTCAATCATCGCGTCTTTGGGGATAGGCGTCGGAATAGGACGAATCAAATTCGGTTTTTGGAACGGTCGCGCCCAGAAACACAAGATTGATAACGCTGGAATTGATAGGACTCAAATCAAGACCACTATTAAAACCATGGGATCAGAGGATATCCCTTCAATTCCCGAAGAAAAACAATCACTAGTGCAGGAAAAGAACGCGGTCGAAACAGCATCAGAGAACCCCCTCTCTGCAACTCCCAGCAGTAACAACAAAACGACTTCGTCGAACGAAGAGGACAAAAACACGCACACAACCAGTCCAATGTCCACGGATAAGTCTGGTGGCGAAACTTTAGGAGATGAAAATCTCAATAAAGCGATGGCACGGAGCGATTTGCCCATTACCTTTGCTCGGCTGCCGATGCCTGATATTCCGCATTTGGAAGGAGATACGGAGTATATACACGCATACAAGTGGAAAGGGAAGGCAGCGCCGCCAGCCGAGAAGTTTCAGTGGCTGGCGCAAGATTGGACGAGAAGACAGGGGGATTTTCGCAATATTTTTGGAGACACTCCCCATACAAATACGCTTATTGTACCTCGTTGGTTAAGGATGTGGAAACAGCGAGGCCCGGGTCCTAAAGAAAATTATAATAAATCGATACTATATTTCTATGAACCGAATACCCTTGAAGCAAAAGATGCTCAGCCATTCGCGTGGCTCGACATCAAAAGTAACTCAGGGTCTCAATTCGAATATGTTTTACGCTGCCCAATGGCAAAGCGAGAAACGTCAACCTATCTCCAATGGTGCGGTATTGAAGTGCGTGAGTCGGGGCCAGACCCAAAGTTGCTCAAGCGTGTTTATTTTCGCCATCCATTTGACGTTCCATCAGATCAACGCCATTTTAACAAAACTCAACCCACAGTGATTTGGCGAACCGGACGGCCAGTAGATGAGCGCCGACAACCTACATTGCTGATTGACGATATCGCGATTTCATTAGATGGTAAGACATTTACTTTCCGCGATGAGAAGAAACAAATCGCCAATAAACGAATTTTTCCACTCTTGGACATCACACAATTCGTTGAAACGCAACTTGAGCTCGCCGGTTGTAAAGTGAGTGATTTAAGATTCGAACAACTGGAGGTGCAAGGAGCTCTCGAGATCAGAGTATCTCTCGATTCATTTTTTGGGCCAAAAGGGCTATTAGCAGACGCGTGTGAAAAGTTGGACGCTGAAACACGGGAATTGGCCAACGCTGGGTACGAAGAGCTTAATGACAAAATTAAGGAGCCAGTCCTGAGTATTGTAGGTAACCACGCGAATCATACGATTTCACAGAAAATAAGTAGTATAATTACTGAGTTTGATGACAAGCGCAAGCAGGCTTTAGTCAAGAAAGAAAATGACGCCAGTGATGCAGAAAATACACGGCTTAACAAGTTGAAGGAAAGGCTTGACAAGCTCAAACAGGCGATAGACGCACTTCTTATAAGGTATAAACGTTTTGATTCTCTTAAAGCTAAATGTAATGACGTAAAAATTATCAAGGTGATTATTGATTATTTGCTTTGCGATGTTGACGCCAAGAAAGAAGACGAGTTTATTAAATGTGATTTTATCAATTTCGATGACACGAAACAGTCAGCGGAGGCGAAGCCATGAACGAAATTCAACGTGTTGTCGACGAATTGCGGTTCATCCTGCAGCGTGAAGTGCTTGAAAAGACAGACGAACTGACCAACTTGGTGCAGGAGTACTCTCAGCTTTGTCATGACGTGAACGCCCGGTTGCGACGGTGCGATGAGTGTGTCAAGCAGGGACTTCGGTCTGAGGCATTGCATCTGGCGGAAGCTGCGCCGAATTTACTGGATGTCGTTGCCATTCTCGACTTCGCCGAGCGGGGCGAGTTGCTTGATTTAATCGGTATGTACTTCATGACTCCTCCCGAGCCGTTGTTGCTCGAAGTGGCAACGGCTTTGAACGTGGCCTATGCCGAAAATGCTCCGTTGGAGAAGTTGCTCGACATGCACCGCTTGTTAGCTCTGGGGCGGAGTCCGTTGAGTCAGCGATTGTCAGTACTGCGGTCATTGGCGGAACTCGATTCTGCGTCGTCACATTGGGAAATGGATATTCGGGAAATGGAACGCGCACGGTTCTACGAACTGGATGCGGAATCTGCTGCTGCCGCCAAGTCGGGGAATTCGGCAGCATTGAAGGCACTTGTCGGTGAGATTCAAGCCAAAGGATGGCGGGAACCGATTCCCGCGTCGGTGTCTCGCGATGTGAAATCGCGTGCGAATCAAACGGTGCGGGGTAATGCCCGCCAGCGGATGCAGGAACTCAACGAGCAACTCTATGCGGCTTTTTCCGCGCTCGATGCGGCGACGGCTCGTCCACTGCGCGAAGAGTGGAAGCAGGCACAACGGTTGGTACAGGTTGACAAAGATGATCCGCTTTTCGACCAAACGGTACCGATCTTCGATTGGCTGGATGACGAAGACCGAAAAGAGTCCGACTCGCGAGCTTTCTCGAAGGTGGTGGCAGACATCGAACAGGCGCTCGACGAAGAAGCGATAACTTCAGTCGACTTGAAGCGACTCAAGCTGACAGCTGATCGGCTGGAAAGGAGTCTCCCGTCAACACTCGAAACGCGGTTCCGGTCTCGGCTGAATACGGTTGAAGTAATTGAAGGACGTCGGCGAAAGTTGATGGTTGGAGCGGGGATTAGCGCGGTCGCGCTCTTGGTCAGTGCGATCGGATTCATGATGTACCTTTCGGTCGAAGGTGAAAAGACGCGGCGGCTCGTTTCGGCG